>NZ_RZSC01001335.1:0-832 GCF_003998155.1 Mesorhizobium sp. M1E.F.Ca.ET.063.01.1.1 | reverse complement strand
CGGCAGCACCGATCGCGACGCGCTCCACGCGGCGCTGATCCGCGCCGGCCTGCGCACGGCGCCCGACGATAACTGGGCCGACCTGTTCAGCAGGGTAATGGTCGAAAAGGTCGAGCCGGCGCTGGGGCAGGGCCGCGCCACCATCCTCTACGGCTACCCGGTATCGGAGGCAGCACTTGCCCGGCCGAGCGCTGAGGACCCGCGCATTGCCGAGCGCTTCGAGCTCTATTGCTGCGGTGTCGAGCTGGCCAACGCCTTCGGCGAACTGACCGATCCGGCCGAGCAGCGCCGCCGTTTTGTCGCCGAGATGGACGAGAAGGAACGCGTCTATGGCGAGCGCTATCCGCTGGACGAGGATTTCCTCGAAGCGCTTGCCGTCATGCCTGAGGCGAGCGGTGCGGCGCTCGGCTTCGACCGGCTGGTGATGTTGGCGACGGGTGCCGCCAGGATCGAGGATGTGATCTGGGCGCCGGTGGCCGGTTGATCTGTGCTCGTTTTCGTGTTGCTGCCGCGGCGGAGCATTTAGCTCTAACCGCGACGATTGCCTTGAGATTGCCGCATCCGCCATTGCACAAGCGGCAATGGAACAATAGATGGTGCGGCAGCATCCGTGATGGTGCGGCAGCATCCATGATGGTGCGGCAGCGGCCGTTTCCCGGGTCGTTTGAACACACAGGACCAAATGCATGACCCATACGCTCGACGCAGCGAAACTGACCGACCGCGTCGCAGCGCTCGTCGAGGCGGCCAAGCGCGCCGGGGCGGACGCCGCCGACGCGGTCGCGGTGCGCGGCCGTTCGGCCGGCGTGTCGGTGCGGCTCGGCGAGGTCCA
>NZ_RZSC01001334.1:0-841 GCF_003998155.1 Mesorhizobium sp. M1E.F.Ca.ET.063.01.1.1 | reverse complement strand
GGCATGCGCGATTCCTATATACGGGGAAGTTCCAGCGCGGGTGCCTGGACCAAACGGTGCGACGGAGAAAACACGTCTCGCGGCTGTTCTTCAACCGGCAGCGTGGTAGTTCTGTTGCTCCATGCGTTTCGAGTGCTGACCGAGAGGTTTAGAAGTGGCTGAAGTCGTTGCCATCAAGCCCGCCGTCGCCGATGGCCCCGTTTTGGCGAGCCAGGACAAGGGCGTGTTGCGCCTCACGCTCGCCAGCCCGCCGGCCAACGCGCTTTCGCTGGCGACGATGGCGGCGTTGCAGGCGGAATTCGACCGTGTGAGACAAGACAAGTCCGTTCGCGTCATCATCCTGGCGGCGTCAGGCAAGGTCTTCTGCGCCGGTCACGACCTCAAGGAAATGACCGCGCACCGCGCCGATCCCGACCGCGGCAAAGCCTTTTTCGAAAAGACCTTTTCGGCTTGCGCGAGCCTGATGCAGACAATTGTGCGCCACCCAAAGCCGGTGGTCGCCGAGGTCGATGGCCTTGCCACTGCCGCCGGCCTGCAATTGGTCGCGAGCTGCGACCTCGCGATCGCCTCGCACGAGGCGACTTTCTGCACGCCCGGCGTCAATATCGGCCTGTTCTGCTCGACGCCAATGGTGGCGCTGTCGCGCAACGTCTCGCGCAAGCAGGCGATGGAAATGCTGCTCACCGGCGAGACGATCGACGCGGCGACAGCCAAGGAATTCGGCCTGATCAATCGCATCGTGCCGCGCGAATATCTGAATCAGGTTGTCAACAAATACGCGCAAACCATTGCTTCAAAATCGTCTTTGGTCGTCAAGACCGGTAAGGAAGCCTTCTACGCC
>NZ_RZSC01001333.1:0-842 GCF_003998155.1 Mesorhizobium sp. M1E.F.Ca.ET.063.01.1.1 | reverse complement strand
GTCTCGGACTTCGTCATCTCCATCAGCTTCTTGCGAAGCTTCTCGATGTCGGCGCCCTTCTTGCCGATGATCAGGCCCGGACGCGCCGCATGGATGGTGACGCGGCACTTCTTGTGCGGACGCTCGATCACAACCTTGGAGATCGCGGCCTGCTTGAGTTCCTTTTCAAGATATTTGCGGATCTTGATGTCCTCATGCAGCAGCTGGCCATACTCGCCGGTGTTCGCGAACCAGCGCGAATCCCAGGTGCGGTTGATGCCGAGACGCAGCCCGATCGGATTGACTTTCTGGCCCATTATGCGGCCTCCCCTTTTTCCTCGACTTCACGAACGACGATCGTGAGGTGCGAGAACGGCTTTTCGATACGGCTGGCGCGACCACGGCCACGAGCGTGGAACCGCTTCATGACGATCGACTTGCCGACATAGGCTTCCGAGACGATCAGCGAGTCGACATCGAGGTCGTGGTTGTTTTCCGCGTTGGCGATCGCCGACTCCAGCGTCTTCTTGACCGTGCCGGAAATCCGCTTGGCCGAGAATTCGAGGTCGGAAAGCGCTGTCGCGACCTTCTTGCCGCGGATCAGCGCGGCAACCAGGTTCAGCTTCTGCGGGCTGATACGGATGGTGCGCAGAACGGCGCGCGCCTCGTTGTCAGCAAGCCTGCGCGGAGCTTTGGCCTTGCCCATGATTATTTCCTCTTCGCCTTCTTATCCGCGCCGTGACCGTAATAGGTCCGGGTCGGAGCGAATTCACCGAACTTGTGACCGACCATGTCCTCGTTCACGGAGACCGGGACATGCTTCTGGCCGTTGTAGACACCGATGGTGAAGCCGACGAACTTCG
>NZ_RZSC01001332.1:0-843 GCF_003998155.1 Mesorhizobium sp. M1E.F.Ca.ET.063.01.1.1 | reverse complement strand
CGCCGACGCCGACGACGCTTTTGCCCTCGCAGAGGTTGCGGTAGACCTGCCACTTCTCGACGACCCTGCCCTTAGGGATCTCACGTGACTCGTTTTGCGCCGCCAGCATGGCAAGCGACATCGGCCGCCGCCCAAAGGGCGTCGTTGCAATACCCGTCTCCATTTTCTTTCACCCTCGATTAGGCAAAAGAAATCTGCTCGCCAAAACGGCGCCACGACTCTTGACAGTGATTCGGGGAAATGCGATTCTCAGCTTGCGACAGACGAGAAGGGCTTCCGCGACGGTGACGTTCGGGGGCCTTTTTCTTTTGCGGTTTCAGTCTCCTGTTGATGTCTTCTCCGACTTTCTGAACGCCTCGTAAAGGTTGCCCAGATTATCGGAAATCCACGTCCCGAAGCGGCTGCCATCCATCTCCTTCACGGCGATCGTGATGGCCCTGCCTGCCTTCTTGACGCTGACGCTAACTGATTTGTCTTCGGGGACCCAGGATTGCGCTTGGGACTTCACAGCTACCTTTCGAACCGGCTTCCCCTTTGCATTCAGGGCTGTTAGCAACCTTTCGAAGCGTTCCTCGCTTTCCAACTCACCGAATTCTGGCTCGGACAAGATTGCATTAACCATTTCGGATTTCTTGCCGGCGAGCAGAGACAACTCAACCCACCGCTCGCGGCCCACAGACGTAGCCGATCCAATCTTGCCGATCACAGATGCTGGAATTCTCGTGACAACCGATACCATCTTTGAGACCGCAGCGGCGTTCGAGGCCAATGCTGACGAGATCACCTCTCTGTCGTACCCCAAATCCTCAAGGCGCTTTGCGAACATCGCCTTCTCGATGAAAC
>NZ_RZSC01001331.1:0-843 GCF_003998155.1 Mesorhizobium sp. M1E.F.Ca.ET.063.01.1.1 | reverse complement strand
AGCCTGCTCAACCCGGCGCATTTCGCATTGCATCTGGAGTTCTGAGCATGGTGGACGCAGCCGGGATGAAGGACCGGGCAATGGGTGCGCTGATCGGAGGAGCGCTTGGCGATGCGCTGGGCATGCCGACGCAGCTTCTGTCCCCGGCCCGCATCGCCGAGTTCTACGGCCATGTCGAGGATTTCGTCGCGCCCGTCGCCGACCATCCGGTGTCAAAGGGGCTGCCGGCCGGCGCCATTACCGACGACACCGAACAGGCACTGCTGCTCGGCCGCATCCTGGTCAGCTCCGGCGATCGCTTCGACCACGCGCGCTGGGTCAACGCGCTGCTCGACTGGGAGCGCGACGTGAAGGCGCGCGGCAGCTACGACCTGCTTGGACCTTCGACCAAACGCGCCATCGACGCGATCAACGAGGGCGTGCCGGCGGAAGAGGCCGGACGCAGCGGCGACACCAACGGTGCGGCGATGCGTATCGCGCCGGTCGGCATCATGATGCCGCTAGAGCCGCTCGACGCGCTGGTCGCCAAGGTGGCGGAAACCTGCCGGGCGACGCACAACACCTCGATCGCCATTGCCTCCGCCGCTGCCGTTGCGGCGGCTGTGAGCAGTGGCGTCGCCGGCGGCGACTGGCGCGCGGCTTCCGAGCGCGCCGTCGCGGCGGCAGGGTTGGGAGCGACGCTCGGCCATTGGGTCACCGGCGGCGATATTGCGGCCCGCATTGCCTGGGCGCAGGACCTCGTGCGCGGCAAGGTGGAGCGGGATGCAATCAAGCTGATTGTCGACCTGATCGGCACGGGCGTCGCCAGCCAGGAATCGGTGCCGGCGGCATTCGCCGTACTGG
>NZ_RZSC01001330.1:0-843 GCF_003998155.1 Mesorhizobium sp. M1E.F.Ca.ET.063.01.1.1 | reverse complement strand
GTACCGGTCGATCCTTACGCCACCGGCAGTATCTCTTCGAGCAGCGAAGCCACCGGCCTAAACAGCCTCGGCAATCCAGGTCCCATCGGCCCATGCGCCTCGAATACGCCCGGACCCGACGCCAATGCCGGGCAGAACGTCAACGATCAGTACTGCGGCAAATAATAACTGACGCGTCCGCCAGCGGCCGGCATGAAGGCAAGGGCATGGTCGGTCGCGGCGCGGGCGTAAAAGCTAGTCGGAGACTTCGGTTTGCGGCCGGTCGCGACCGTCGGCCAGCTCGTCATGCCAGACACCCTCGGAATCCTCATACTGGATACCGTCCGTATTGCCGGCGACCTGTTGTTCGGCCGAAGCAATTTCGGCGGCGCGCAGCGCGTCCTGGTGGGTGGGAAATGTTTCTGAATAAGTCGAGCCGACCTTGTAGGCCCAACCGCCGTCATGCTCGATGATCTTGTAAGTCAGTTTCGCCATGGAATCCTCCGGTCGAGAAACCCTTGCTCGCTCAATGCAGCTTTTCGTCAGGCAACCTGTCTTCGGGGACCAGCACTTCCGATTCCTCGGCCGCCTCGATCAATGCGCGGCGTGCGTCCGCCGTCGAACGATAACCCTCCAGCGCCTTGAGGCAAGTGTCGAGCGCATCACGATGCCGCTGGCCCCGATTGAGAGGCCAAACCGTCATCAGGCACTCTGCGGCTTCGCGCGTGCTGCTTATTTGGCGATATTTGCCGACATGGCCGAGTTCGACCACCACCGGCTTTTCAAATGGCTTGTTGTCTGTCATGGCCGCCAACGCAAAGCGGCCAATTTGGTTGCAATCGTGACGGAACCCCTGCGCCCAAT
>NZ_RZSC01000132.1:0-11119 GCF_003998155.1 Mesorhizobium sp. M1E.F.Ca.ET.063.01.1.1 | reverse complement strand
CCCAGGCGATTCCCGCCAGCAGCGAACCGATGGCCCCTCCGATGAAAAAGATGCCGACGAAGAGCCCGTTGAGTCTTCCGCGCGCCTTGGGCTGCAAAAGGTTGATGGCGCGGCGGCCGAGCGTCTGGTCGCCGGTGACGCCGATGTCGAGCAGCACGGCGCTTGCGCCCATCAAGATGAGTGGCACCCATGTGCCGCCGGCTTCGGCCGCGCCCGCCCACGCCGCAAGGCCGAGCGCCGCGATCAGGCCGAGATGGCAGGCAATCGTCGCCGGTCGCGTGAAGCCGCGGTCACCGGCGCGGCCGAAGAGCGGCGTCACCGCCGCGCCGCCGGCACCGGCCAGCGCGAACAGCGCGATGCCGCGCTGGCCGAGATCGAAGGGCGGTGCTGCAAGGCGTAGCGCCACCGCCGTCCAGAATACACTGAAGGCCGCCATCACAAGGCTCGCCGTCAGCGCACGACGGCGCAGCACCGGCTCCTCGCGCAACAGCTCAAACAGCGATGCGAGCAGCGCCGCGTAGCTCGCATTTGCCAGCGGCCGCCGCCGGGGCAGAGCGAGCCCGAGCAGCATGGCGAGCAGCGCCAGCGCGCCGGCGCTGATGCCATAAAAGGCGCGCCAACCGAAGGCGTCTGCGACAAGGCTGGCGAGCGGACGCGAGAGCAAAATGCCGATCATCAGGCCGCTCATCACATCGCCGATGACGCGCCCGTCCTGTCCGGGCGGCGCCATCGAGGCCGCGACCGGCACCAGCACCTGGATGCAGGAGCAGGCGGCGCCGAGGATGAAGAGCAGGAGGAGCAGCGAAGCGGCAGAGGGCGCGAACGCCGCGACGGCCGCCGCAACTGCGGCGACGCAAAGCATGCGCAGCACCAGCACGCGGTTCTCGACGAGGTCCGACAGCGGCACCAGGAAGAACAGCCCGGCGGCATAGCCGAGCAGGGTGGCCATCGAGACCAGCCCGCTCTCGGACGCAGCGGCCCCCAGCGACGGGCCGATCAGCCCGACCAGCGTCTGCGGCGCGAAGAGGTTGGTGACGATGATGCCGACCGAAGCGGCAAACAGCAGCGTCTGCGATCGGGTGATGGCCCCGGTGCTCTCGCCGGCTCGGGGTCGCTCGGCGAACTCGGCCGCCGCGACTTCGGCATTGTTGGTTCCGTGCATGAAAAATCCTCGTGGCTCGCATATCTGCCGAGGACTTTATTGCGATCGAGCATAATGCTACAATTGAATTAACACGATAATGATTATGCGAGTTACGCATGAACATCCATGACCTCGAAGCCTTCGTCGCCGTCATCGAGACCGGCTCCATCGTCGCCGCCTCGGCCAGGCTCAATCTCACCCAGCCAGGTGTCACGCGCCGCATCCAGAGCCTGGAGGAGCGGCTGGCCACGCCCTTGCTCGACCGCCAGTCGAAGCCGCTGAAGCCGACCGCTTCGGGCCGCGAGGCCTATGAGCATGGCCGCCGTGTGCTGCGCTCGCTGGAGGATTTGAAGGCCAGCGTCTCGCCAGCCGGCGAGGTGAGGGGCGAGTTCCGCCTCGGCATCATGCCCTATCTCTCGACCAGCGCGCTGTCCGAGCCGCTCGACAGCTTGCGCGCCGCCTTCCCGCAACTGACGCTCAAGATCACCTCCAGCCTGTCGCCGCGCCTGGTCGAGCAGGTGCTGCACAGCGAGATCGACGCGGTCGCCGTCTGCCTTGCCGACGGCGTCGCGCCGCCGCCCGAGTTGGTCGGCGACGATCTCGGCGTGCAGTCGGTGCTTTTGGTGGCCTCGCCAAGCCTCGGCGTGCCGAAGCCGGCCGAGCTCACCGATCTTGCGCGCTACCCCTGGGTGCTGAACGAGACCGGCTGCGGTTTTCGCGCCTTCATCCGCCACCGCTTCGAGCTGGCGCGGCTGCCCTTCCATGTCGGCGTCGAGGCGCAGGGGGCCGACTTGCGTATGTCGCTGGTGGCGCGCGGCCACGGCATCGGCGTCGTAACCCCCGGCGCGCTGTCGGGCAGCCCGTGGCGCGACGTGGTCGAGGTGGTCAACTGCCCCGGCTTCCGCCCGCAGGTGCGCTGCTGGCTGCTCCACCGCCCGCCGGCCGGAAGGCTCGCGCGGCCGATCGCAGTGTTCCGCGACGCCTTGGCCGAGGCGCTGAAGGGCCCGATGCCGCTGATGTCGTAGGGTGGCGGTGCTATCTTTCCTTTGGTGGGGGAGATAGCGATTTCAACACTTTAGCGAAGCCAAGTGTTAGTAATCGCCAGAGTGAGGGCGCAGCGCCGACCTTTGTGGTCGTCATCTCTGAGCCTTGCGATCGGGGCAGGGAGGCGAGCCATGTATCCCAAAACTTCTGCTGCATGTGGACGAACACGGGAACCACATCATAGCCCTGGTCAAATATATTGACTAAATTGCTCTTGTTAGGGTGTTCCCCTGTTTTCACCTTGCAGACCACCAATCCACGACTCATCTCGGTCACGGTCCCCTCAGGGAAAACGTTGCAGCTCGCGCCGTAACAAAAGGGCAGTATCCCTTCGACTTCGAGCTGCTTGCGGATTTGGCACAACGCTTCGAAATAGTCGTCTTCTTCCGCCTCGATGACCTTGTTCCGATAGCTACAGGTGAGCCGGCACTTGATTCCCACATCTTGCAGCGTGAACAACGCCTGCTCGTCCTCGCCGGCGTCTGCCCCGATCAGGAATACGCTGCATTGTTGATTCATTGTTATTTCCCCAGACATTCCGCCCAATCACTCGGCTTAAAGTAGTTGTAATGTTATCACTTTTCAACTGGGGATTGTTCGCCTCGACTCGACAATGGTACCTGCGGCGCTGCCCCATCCTTGACCCATCCTCCACCCACGCTATCCTCGCGCCATGCCGAACACCGCTCCCTCCGCCGCCGCTCCGCTCATCGTCATCGACCTTCAGACCGGCATGTTCGACGGCCGCTTCGATCCGCCGATTCACGACGCGGACACGATCGCCGAGCGCGCTCGAAAACTGATCGACTGGGCGCGCCGCTCCGGCCGCAAGGTGGCTTTCGTCCGCCATGACGGGCCGGCGGGCGATCCGCTGGCTCCGGGCGCTTCCGGCTGGCCGGTGTGGCCGCAACTCGGCCAGGCCGCCGACGAGCCGACCTTCGGCAAGACGGTCGGCAATGCTTTCTCCAACGCGGCGCTTGCCGAATGGGTGGCAGGGCAGGGTGCTAAGGACGTCGTGCTCATCGGCGCCCAGACCGATTTCTGCGTCGCTGCCACCGTCAAGGGTGCTTTTGCCGAGGGGCTCGGCGTCACCGTGGTCTCCGACGCGCATTCGACGCTGGATTCGCAAGAGGAGAAAGCGCCCGACATCATCGCGCGGCACAACGACGCCTTTGCCGAGCAGGGCGCGCGGATGACGACGACGGCTGCGTTGGTGGAAAGCTGAGCGCTCTTCTGCTTCTCCCCTTGTGGGAGAAGGTGGATCGGCGCGATAGCGCTGAGACGGATGAGCATCTGTGTTTGTTGTCAAGGAGCGATTGGGCTCCAGGTACGGTCTTGTGTGATGAGCGCATTGGCCATGACGACGAGCTTTCGCATAACGGCGACGAGAACGATCTTTGCGGGCTTGCCTGCGTTGCGCAGCCGGGAGGCGAACACGGCAAGATCGTTGTTGTAACGACTTGCTGACAGAGCAGCCATGTAGAGGGCGTTTCTGACGCCCTTGCGTCCGCCTTTGATTGCGCGGCGTCCCACGTGCGGGCCGCTATCGTGGGCGACTGGAGCGAGCCCCGTCAGCATGGCCGCCTGCTTGGCGTTGAGCGTACCCATCTCGAGGAGGCCGGCAAGGAGGGTGGCGGCGGTGGCCGGCCCGATGCCCGGGACCGACATCAAGATGGTATAGCGTCGGGCAAGTACGGGATCAGCCGAGATCAAGCGTCCAATCTCGGCTTCGAGACGTACGATATGGCTCTGAAGCGCTTTGAGCCTGCGGTTGAGTTCAGCGCGCAGGAAGGGGCTTTTGAACGTCGCCAAGCGGTTGATGAGCGCGGTACGCTCGGCGCTGGCGGCACTGCGTGCGCCAACCATCTCCTGCAGTAACTCTATCGCAAGTGAAGCAGGCGCCGTTTCCGACGGATCGAGTGCAACTCCCATCAAGGCCAGCAGCCGGGCGTCGATCTTGTCGGTCTTGGCAAGCTGGCCGCAGGCTTCTGCGAACAGCCGAGCTCGCAGCGGGTTAACGACGGCCACGTGCAATCCGGCCTCGTGCAGCGAGCGCTGCGCCGCACGATGATATTTGGACGTCGCCTCCATGATCACGCGCCTCACCGCAAGACTTTGGAGCTGGCGCTTCAGCCGCCGCAGGCCACAACCATCATTGGTCACGCGAAAACCCTGACCGACCGGATGGACGTACACATCCAGCCACTCTTTACACACGTCGATGCCGGCATAGACTGCCAGCATCGCATTCGGTTCGGACAATACCTTGCCTTGCATGCGGGACTTGCTCCCCATCATCTGTTCAGGACCCGTGCGAGAACGAATGGACCTTGCTCAACCGCGGTTCACGCCAAGGGGTGTACGGTCCCATCCGTCCACTCCCCGGCGGACGGCCATCTGTCGGGGAGTGCAGCTATCTTGCACAAATAGCCGCTGTCCCAACATGCAAGGGGTGTTGGAAGAAACGAGGCGCCTGCTGTTGAGGCGCCAGGATCTCCATCGCCTCACTCCGTCCAGCATCCCTCATCCGTCGCCTTCGGCGACACCTTCTCCCACAAGGGGAGAAGGGGGAAACCAACCCAAGGAGCCCCACCGTGCCAACCCTTTCCCTGCCCGCTGAAGGAGGCTGCCGCTGCGGCCGCGTGCGCCTGAAGATTTCGGCGAAACCTTTGCTCACCATGGCCTGCCACTGCACCGGCTGCCAGCGCATGTCGTCCAGCGCCTATTCGCTGAGCGCCGCCATTCCCGCGCAAGGCTTCGAGATCACCAAGGGCGAGCCGGTGATCGGCGGCCTGCACGGCGCCTCGAAACATTATTTCTGCGGCTACTGCATGAGCTGGATGTTTACCCGGCCGGAAGGGCTCGACTGGTTCGTCAATCTGCGCCCGACCATGCTCGATGACCCTGCCTGGTTCACGCCCTTCATCGAAACCTGGACCAGCGAGAAATTGCCTTGGGCGACGACGCTCGCCGTGCACAGTTATGCGGCCCTGCCGGCCTTCGAGGAATATGAGGAGCTGGTCGCGGAATACGCCAGGACGCAAGCCTGATTGCCCAGAACAAAACGGCGACCCGGGTCAGATCGCCGTTCAGTTCATGGTCGACGCGGCCGTTGGGGGCGACATTGTTGGGGATGTGCTTGGGCGTCCGCGTCGACCACGGCGGCCTCATACCGCAGACTGTACTATGGCACATTTTTTTCGCGCGGAAACTTCCGCGAAAGCGGAATAGGCAGGGAGCACGGACTTCCCCACCGGCATGTGAGATTAAGGTTAACGGCGGCGGTTGCGAAGGCGATCGGGCGCGCAATCTGCCCACAAGCGAGGAATTCGGCGGCTTCGACGAAACACTTTCTATCCCCTTCCGCATTGACCTCCGCTTCCCGAGCGGCGACGAGTGATGCATTCACCTCGAACGGATCGCATCTTGCACCAGTTTCTCAACGCCAGGCTCGCCGACGACTCGCTGGCCGACCTCACCGTCACCGAGGGCCGTTTCCGCGCCATCACCCCCGCCGCCAAAGCGGCAACCCCGCCGCCAGGCGCCATCGACCTTGCCGGAAAACTCGTGCTGCCGGGTTTCGTCGAGGGCCACATCCACCTCGACACGTCCTTCTATGGCGATGCCTGGCGCCCGCATATTCCCTGCACCACCGGCTTCGACGTGCGCGAGCGCGTCGCCTTCCAGATGCAAAACCTCGCCCAGGCCGCGCCGATGGAAGAGCGCGCGAAAAACCAGCTCGAGCTTTGCATCGGCCATGGCAGCCTTGCGATGCGCAGTCACGTGATGGTCGACGGCGTGGTCGGGCTGAAACATGTCGAGACGATTCTCGCCGTGCGCGAACACTATCGCGAGCTGATCGGCATCCAGCTCGTCGCCTTTCCGCAGAGCGGCATCCTGTCCTCGCCCGGCACGGCCGAGCTACTGGACGAGGCGCTGAAACTCGGCTGCGATCTCGTCGGCGGGCTCGACCCGGCGAGCTTCGACCGTGACGTGAAGGGCCATCTCGACGTGGTCTTCGGCCTTGCCGAAAAGCGCGGCGTCGGCGTCGATATCCATCTGCATGACGCAGGCACGCTCGGCCTGTTCGAGATCGAGGAGATCGCCGCGCGGACCACCGCGCTGGGCATGCAGGGAAAAGTCGGCGTCAGCCACGCCTACGCGCTGGGCGACATTTCCGCCGACACCTTGGCCAGGGCCGGCGAGATGCTCGCCGCCTCAGGCGTCGCCATCATGAGCAACGCTCCCGGCAACCATGCTTTCCCGCCGGTGGCGGCATTGCGCAAGGCGGGCGTCACGGTCTTTGCCGGTTCCGACAACATCCGCGATTCCTGGTGGCCCTATGGCGATGGCGACATGCTCAACCGCGCCAACATGATCGGCTACCGCTCCGGCTTCTACGAGGACCGCGAACTGGAGGCGGCTTGGGATGTGGCGAGCCATGCCGGCGCGAAAGCGCTGGGGCTGGAGGGCTACGGCATCGCGGTCGGCGCCAAGGCCGATTTCGTCGCGCTGAAGGCCGAGCATGTGCCGGAGGCGGTGGTCGCTGTGCCGAGAGAACGCACGGTCTATCGTGGGGGCAGGGCGATTGCCAGGGATGGCGCGATGATCGGGTGAGGGGCGGACGCTGCGCCGAGAAAATTGGCCACTGCAGAGCCTTCGCATGGATCGTTTCGCTGGCGCCGACGTTCCTTCTGGTGAAACAGAGATCGGGAGGAATCCATGGCTGAACAGACCAGGGAAGAACGCATCCGCCAGCGCGCCTATGAGCTTTGGGAAAAAGAAGGAAAGCCCGAGGGCGCCGACTTGCGCTTTTGGGAACAGGCGATGAGCGAGATTGACGACGAGGATCAACGCAAGGGTTCGCCGGACAAACGGCGACGTGCCAGCTAGGCCGGCGCATAGCTGCCGGCCGCGGTCCTGAAACGGGCCTTGGGACGAAGGCGGACTCTGGGTTGTTAGCCCGTGCATGATGGGCGTGTGGCAATGGATGTTCGCGACGCCATCACTCGAGCGCTGGCCTGGTCCAGCGGATGGTTCGACTATGCCGCCACGCCGTGGCTCCTCTATCAGCTCGCTATTATCCTGGCCCTGTTTCTCGCGGCCAGGCTCGCCGGGCGACGCGTCGAGCCGTTCGTTGAGGACCGGGCACGCCAGATCAAGGGTCACCCCGGACTGCTGAGGGTCGTGATCGCCCTGTTGCGGCGCACCGACTGGATTCTTTTCGCGCTCTTCCTGGTCGCCGCGCTCAACTTCATGCGCCCTTTCGTGTGGCCAAGCCACACCTACCTCGTCCATGTCGCGCTTTCGCTGTCGCTTGCGTGGCTTGTCGCGTCGGTGCTGTCGCGCGTCGTCCACAACCGCCTCGTCGCCCGCCTGCTCGGCTGGCTGATCTGGATCTATGCGGCGCTTGTCATCCTGGGCGTCAGTGACGAGACCGCGGCGGTGCTGGACAGCCTCGCCATCCCCATGGGCGCCATCCGCCTTTCGGTCCTCGTGCTGCTCAAGGCGGCGCTGCTGCTGGTCGCCACGGTCTGGCTTGCGGTGGTCATCGGCAACTATGTCGATGAGCGTGTCCGCATCTCCGAGGAACTGACACCCTCAATCCGCGTCCTTGTCGGAAAGGTGGCGAAGATCGGCCTGGTGCTGGTTGCCGGCGCTGTCGCCCTTTCCGCCGTCGGCGTCGACCTGACGGCGCTGACGGTTTTCTCCGGCGCGATCGGCGTCGGTCTCGCCTTCGGGCTGCAGAAGGTCGTTTCGAACTTCGTCTCCGGCATCATCATCCTGCTCGACAAGTCGATCAAGCCGGGCGACACCATTTCGCTTGAAGGCACATTCGGCTGGATACGTGAATTGCGGGCGCGCTTCGTCTCGGTGGTCACGCGCGACGGCCGCGAATATCTCATCCCGAACGAAGACTTCATCACTCGAAGGGTCATCAACTGGTCGTTCAGCGACAATCTCGTGCGGCTCGACGTGGACTTTGGCGTCTCCTACGACGCCGACCCGCATAAGGTCAGCGAACTGGCGATAGCGGCCGCGATCAGCGTCGGCCGGGTCGAAGCCGACCGGCGGCCGGTCTGCTGGCTGACGGGGTTCGGCGATTCCTCGCTCAACTTCGTCCTGCGCTTCTGGATCCGCGATCCGCAGCAGGGGCTGACCAATGTGCGCGGCAAGGTGCTGCTGGCGCTGTGGGATACGTTCAAGGAGAACGGCATAGGCATCCCCTATCCGCACCGCGAGGTCATCGTCAGGGAGGCCGGGCCGACCGGGCTGAAAGGCAATTGGGCGGCGCGTTGAGCGGCGGCGAGGTGTCGGGGCGGCGAATGGATCAGTCTGAATCTTCCCCAAGCTTTCCCAAGAACCACTTGGCTGCGATCACTGTCCCGAACCCCAATGCAGCTATGACGGCAGTGATTGGCGTCAAGCCAATCGTCAGGTAGGCGAATGTTCCAATCGCAAGGCCAACGGAATTAACCCAACTGGGCGCTGATTGGTCTAAGTGATTTTCGAGGATGATTTCACCGGCGAATAAAACGCCGGATTGAAAGATGAGCAGCCAAAATAGAACCGCAAAGAGCCCAAATCTTCTCGCGAAGAATAGGCGCTCAGCAGCATACGGGGCGGCGACTGCCACAAAGTATAAGCTCAGAAGAAACATCTGACTGAATTAGCATGGCGCGATAAAATATCCTATCACGGGCGTGAGCTTACGCATCAGCCGATGAAGCATCCGATATCGGGGGTGACGCAGCCCGGGGTGGGCATGGCGCTCGTACCTCTGCGATCCCCCAATTAGTTCGCATGCATATGTTTCAGGCCGCTTGGGCTTCGTGAAGCATTTCACCGTTCGTGCGCAATCGACTGGTTACAGACGCACCTCAAAAGCGGCGCTCGGTGAACGGCCGATCTTTCTGCCGCTGCCTTGTGGAGGTCCCGATGTTTAAGAGCTTTAGCCGCATCCGCGCCGCCTTTGCGCAGGCGAGCGAGCGCCGCAGGACGACGCGCGAACTGAACGGCCTGCCGCCGGAAATCCGCAAGGACATCGGCTGGCCTGATTCCGTTCAGGACAACGAGATCCGGCTGCCGTTCTGAGAGCAATTCCAGGAAAAGTGTGCAACGGTCGGGCTCGGCGACTTCGCCGTAGCCGTCCGTCCGGAATTGCGTAAAAACAAATGGTTAGAGCGGCTCGGCGATTCTGCCCCGAACCGCTCTGAGGAGCCGGGCGCGCCTCGCGGCCCGGTCATCGCCAATTGGCGGCTTCGTCAGCCTATTTCCGCAACGACCGTCCCGGACACCGGGTCCGTCACGCCGAGATCGCCGCCGAGATCCTCAAGCATATCGCGGAACGTGTCGAGAATGCCGATCATCATCGGGCGCGCCGCGGCGAGGCTGTCCATGTCGCTCCATTCGCCGACAAAGCAGAATGTGCGTTCGCCGGTCTTGATCAGGGCGCCCTTGCGAAAGCCGTTGGCGTCCAGCGAGATCTTCTGATGCGCGTCGACGAAGGCCTTTTCCTGGCCTGGCTTGGTGCGAAAGCGGACTACATTGTAGGCGGTCATGGCTTCCTCCGATCGGTTTGAGCAGCAATCCTGTTCTAGCCAAGGAGCGCTGCATGTTTCCTGGGCGGCATCCACCGTGCGGGCGCATCCTCGGTTGCCGGATGCTGTCATGTGCGAACCGGCAGCACGGGTACGTTCGATCCGCCCCATGCTGCCTCGTCAGACGGGTCAGCCGGCGGGCTTGTAGACGCCGGCAGCCTTGTTGGCGGCCGCGATCACCGCCTTCATGTCGAGCTCCTCGAGGACGACGAGGTCTCGCACCGAACCGCTTGCCCGCACCGCAAGCGTCATGCCCATCCCCGCAACCTGATCCGGCACCTCGCCATTGACGACGACGTCATAGAGGCCGCGTGTAAACACTAGACTGTTCATCTTGCCGCCGACGCTTTCGAAAAGCGCCTGGACCGCAGCTTCCCGGTTCGATCCCTGCATCAGCCCTTTGGCGGCATTGGGTTCGTAGTTCGCCAATATGGTAACCTTCATGGGAATCTCCTCCAAATATCACTGTCTCGGGCTGCCCGATCACCTGGGCGGCCCGGACTTGCCTTCTTTTTCCTGACATTTGACCTGGTCTTTGGACCGCCCGGGCAATCACAGCCAACGGGCGGTTCAACCGGAGCATGGCTTCGGCTTACGATAATATGCGCCTATTCTAATATAACGACAATCCCGCTGTTGGCACTGGACGCTGAGAGGCACCCTGCTGCGCCCACCGCCGATCCGGCGTTCTCCGCTTACCCCAGCCACCACCAGAGCCCGCCGACCGCCAGCGCGATCAGCGCCGCGACGCCGGCCAGCATCACATAGGAACCTATGATCATGTCGCGGATGATCTTCTTTACGCTGGCGCGGTCGTTGAAGTTGGGGAAGGGCTCGTTCGGAAGCGGGACGCCGAGGAAATCGCAGAGCGGGCCCCAGCCGTCGGTGACCTTGAAGACCAGGAGCCTTTCCGGCGACACCGCCGCCTTCACCTCGTCGATATAGGCGTTGTAGCGCGCCACCGCCTTGTCGCGGTCGTTCATCACGCCTTTCAAAGCGCGGCCCCAGACCAGCTTCCGCGACATGTCGCCGAACTTGCGGCCGAACGGCGTCAGCCATTCCAGCACCCTGACCTGCCAGACATTCTCGGTGAAGTAGATCGTGTCGATGGTGCTTTCGTACCAGGCTTCGGCGCCGCGCGGATGCAGCGTCAAAAGCACCTTGGCGCGAGGGTAGGCGGCCATCAATTCCTTCCATACGCAGCAGCCCGGATTGTCGACGGTCGCCCGGTAATTGGCGAAGACGCGGTTCCAATCGTGCTGGCTTCCGGGCGGGCTGTTAACCACCTTGCGCCAGAAGTCGAGATGGCCCTTGTTGGCCTTGTTTATGA
>NZ_RZSC01001329.1:0-852 GCF_003998155.1 Mesorhizobium sp. M1E.F.Ca.ET.063.01.1.1 | reverse complement strand
CGCCCATCTCACGCGAGACTGCGAGCGCAAGATCCTTGCTGCGCTTCTTATAGATTTCGATGACGCGGTTGAGGATATCGAGCCGCTCCCCAACTTCTGTGAAGCCGAAGCTGGCGAAGGCGCGCTTGGCGGCGGCGACCGCCCTGTCGACATCGGCCTTGGTGCCCAGCGAAATCTGCGCGAAGGCGTCCTCGGTCGAAGGATCGATGACGTCGAAACTGTTCGGCACCACAGGGTCGACCCAGGCGCCGTCGATATAGAACTGCAGATCGTGTGACATGCTTTCGCTCCCTGTGGCCGCCTGGTTTCGATTATGGTGGGGTGATCGTCGTATATCGTCAGAGATAACGATGCGGCAACCGCCCTGTCCAGCGCAAGCGAAGGTGATTGAGCCAGCGCTGAATTCCTGATGCATACCGCCCAAAACCGTGCAGCGGTTTCAGGAAAACGACACCCTTGAAGACGTCGCCTGGATCCGTTTCAGGCGGCGCGCTTCAAGGCGCCAATCGCTTACTCATATAGACGGTCGTCCCGTTCATGAACGGCTCTTCGCGGTCGATCGCGTAGCCGTGCCTGCGATAGAGCAGCACATTGGCTGCGAAGGCGCCGTTGGTCAGCAGCCGAAGTTCACGGCAGCCGGCTTCAACGGCCCTGCGCTCGGCGCGGTCGAGCAGCTTCCGCCCAATACCCCTGCCCTGCGCGTCCGGCGCCACGGCGACATTCTCGATCCAGATGTGGTCGTCATGCGCCATGGTCTCGATCAGCCCGACGATGCGGCCGTGCTCGACGGCGAGCTCGAACTGATGCTCGTCCAGTGCCTTGTCGTAGTCGGCGCGCATCGGCAGGGGCTCG
>NZ_RZSC01001328.1:0-854 GCF_003998155.1 Mesorhizobium sp. M1E.F.Ca.ET.063.01.1.1 | reverse complement strand
ACGCTCTCCTCGCCGGGGGTGAGCTGCTTTTCCTGCACGGGTGCCGCGATCTCGGCGACGAACATGCGGTTGGCGCGGATCGCGCGGCGCTGGGCGACGATCACCCAGATCAGCCACAGGATGATCAGTCCGGCGATGATGGCGATGCGCACATTGTCGGAATCGAACGGTGCATAGGGGCCGACCTGAACGATCGGGCCGAACACCCAGATCAGCAGCGACAACAGCGCGATGCCGATCAGCGTCCAAAGGAAGCGCGAGGTCAGAACGGCCCAGAGGAAGCGCAGGATGAACATCACAGCCTCTTCTCAACCAGCACCTCGACGCGCCGGTTGAGCGCCCGGCCCTCGCGCGTCGAATTGTCGGCCACCGGATCGGTCTCCGCGCGGCCTTCGGAATGGATGCGGTCCTGCGGCACGCCGGCCTGCACCAGAAGGTTGGCGATGGTTTCGGCGCGCGCTTCCGACAGCCGCTGGTTGGTCGAAAGCGGATTCGACCTTTGCAGGCGCACATTGTCGGTATGGCCGACGACGGTGATGTTACCGATCAGCTCCTGATTGGCGAGGATCACCTTGGCGATCGACTCGACCAGCGGCTCGTAGCCTTGCGTGAGCGTCGGCCGCGACGACTGGAACAGCTCGGGGTTGGAAGACTGGATGACCAGCTTGGCCAGTGACACGCTCTCCGTGCCGCTCAGCGCTCCCTTGAGGCTGTCCGGTGCCTCGGCCTTGAATTCCGGCAGCAACGCGAAATCGACTGGCTCCGGCTCGGGCGGCGCAGGCGCGTCAACCTTCGGCGCGGCGCGGGTGATGTCGGCGCGCGCAGGCGGCGGCAGCGCCCGGACCAGCGCCGAG
>NZ_RZSC01001327.1:0-860 GCF_003998155.1 Mesorhizobium sp. M1E.F.Ca.ET.063.01.1.1 | reverse complement strand
GGCCAATGCTGGTCGCTCACCACCTACTGCCCGGTGCCAGGTCCCGTTCCGGCTTCACCCGCGAACCGCGACTACAAGCCGGGCTTTGCCGCTGCGCTGATGCTGAAGGACCTGAAACTGTCGCAGGAAGCCGCGCAGGGCGCAGGCGCAGTGACGCCTTTGGGCGCCGAGGCGACGCAGCTCTACGCGCTGTTCAACGCCCAAGGGAATGCTGGCGCCGATTTTTCCGGCATTATTAATTTCCTGCGCGGCGATCGAACCTAAGCTACTGCTTTCAAAGGATTATTAGTGCCATTCTTTGACAGACAGCCGGCAAATTTAGATTTGCTTAAGGTCTCGATAACTCACCGGTAACGATGTGCCTTTAAAACGGACTGCGAGGCGTACATCGCAACCGCCCGGCGCTCCGGATCAGGTCTCGCGTACCGGAGCCCGTAAGTTTCGCAAGTCGCTCGTAGCGAAACGCCATGCGTATCTGGCAAAGCCGCGTTCCCCTTGGAGCGCGGTTTTTGCGTTTTGCGGTGCAGCTATATCCCGATCGCCGCGTTCGGGATCGGCACGTGATCTTCATTCTTCAGCACGATCGGCGCATCGACGCCGTCGATCCGCACCACGAGCAGACGCATGCTCCATTGGCCGGCGTTGCGGACAAGGTGCGAGAACACGGTTCCCTTGCCCCTGGCGCCATGGATCGGAATGCCGAATTGGGCATCTCCCGTCCCGCTCGCTTCGACATTGATGTGGCCCCCGATCCAGAAATTGTCGGTCATATCGTCGCCAATGGCTGCTTTCACGCGCTCGTCCGCGCGGATGACATCCATGGTCATCCGATAGGCGTCGTTGCCTTTCAGGATATAGGG
>NZ_RZSC01001326.1:0-861 GCF_003998155.1 Mesorhizobium sp. M1E.F.Ca.ET.063.01.1.1 | reverse complement strand
GGCATCGCGCCGTGCGCCGGGCGCATCTCGACGCGCTCGGCCTGAACTACCCGCTGCTGACCACGGAAATGGCGAAAGGACCGGCCATCGCCAAGCTGCGCGGCGCCAAGGGCAGGTCCGTCGCCTTTGTCGACGACCAGCCTTCCAACCTGATGTCGGCGCGCGACTCAGTCGCCGACGCGCACCTCTTTCACCTGATGGCTGACAATTCGCTGCGCGCCTTCCTGCCGCCGACTCCGGACGACATCATCTCTGTCGAGAGCTGGCGCGACGCGGCCCCGAAGATCGCGGGCGCTCTCGGCCTCTAAGGCCGCTAAGGCTGCAGCTTCGCTCCGGCGCCGCCATTGCCGTCCTGGCCCGAGCCGTCCTCTTGATCCGAGCCGTCGTCCTGGCCCGAGCCGTCATCCTGGCCGGCGCCGTCGTCCTGAACGGCATCGGCCGGCTTCAGCATGGCGCCATTGACCGTGACAGAACCGTCGGCCTTGGCATTGATGACCCATTCCAGCCGGCCATCGGGCAGCGTCTTGCCAAAACCTTTGACGGCGAGCGCGAAGGGGAACGCCTGTGCCAGTTGCTCGTCGCTCTTGGCCCCCTCTTGCAGGACCTGCACGATCTTGTCGTAGCCCGCGACATCGACGATCATTGTCGCATCCGGCTTCTTGCCCGGAAACGTCATCTCGCCTTCCATCGCGACCTCGATATCGCCGTTCTTCACCGTGCTGTGGCCAAGGACGAACTTGGGTGTCTTGGCCAGGAAATCGGCGACCAGAGCGTCGCCGAACTCATCCGACAGCGGCGGATTCTTATTGAGATCAAAGGCTTCGATCGCTTTCTTCGCCATGGTGTCGAGATCGATATTGG
>NZ_RZSC01001325.1:0-862 GCF_003998155.1 Mesorhizobium sp. M1E.F.Ca.ET.063.01.1.1 | reverse complement strand
GTGCTGGTCTCGGCGTCGGCCGTCGCCTTCGCGCTCACCGGCGTGCTGACCAAGTCGATCCATGCCGATCCGCTCACCATCACCTGCTGGCGCGGCTTCTTCGGGTCGTTCCTGATCACCCTTTATGTGCTGTGGCGGCGGCGCCGTTCGGGCGGGAGCGAGAGCCTGCGGCTCGGCTGGCGCGGCTGGCTGCTGGCCGTCGAGGGCGCCGCGGCGAGCATCGCCTTCATCTCGGCGTTCAAGTTCACCTATGTCGCCAATGTGGCGGTGATCTATGCGACCTCGCCCTTCATCGCGGCATTGCTTGCCTTTCCGCTGGTGCGGGAAAAATTCCGGCTGCAGACGATGCTGGCGGCGGCCGTGTCGCTCTGCGGCGTCGCCATCATGGTGGGCGGCGGCCTCGGCAGCGGCCATCTGTTCGGCGACGGGCTGGCGCTGCTGATGACCACCGGCAGCGCGCTTTACATGATCATGGTGCGAGCCTTCCGCGACTCGCCCGTCGTCTGGGCCGGCGCGGTGTCCGCCTTCCTGCTCTTCGTGCTCGGCTGGTTCGTCACCGATCCGCTGGCCGTCTCGACCCGCGACATGGTGCTGCTTGCCACCTTCGGCTGCTCTTTCGCGCTGGCCTCGATCCTGTGGACGGAGGGCTCGCGGCTCATCCCGGCCGCCGAATCCGGCCTGCTCGGCTCGGCGGAAGTTCCCTTCGCCATCCTGTTTGCCTTGCTGTTCCTCGGCGAAATCCCGCCGATGGCCAGCATCATCGGCGGCGCGATCGTGCTTTGCGCAGTTTTCGCGCATGCCGGACGCGACTGGATGAAGGCGAAATCGGCGGGTTCTTAAATTATTTTCGAGGTCACGGAAC
>NZ_RZSC01001324.1:0-862 GCF_003998155.1 Mesorhizobium sp. M1E.F.Ca.ET.063.01.1.1 | reverse complement strand
TCTGACGGCCGCCAGGAGTGGCTTGCCGGGGCCTCACCGCCAATAGGAACGAGTTCGATCTCATTCAGCAAATCGCCCCGGACGGACAGTTCGTCTTTGACTGTGTGTCCTTGCCGGCTGGATGGCTGGCCTGCCAATCCAGGATCGCTCCGTGCTTCGCAAATCCTCAGTGTCGATTGGACTACATGGTGATCCCACCTCCTCCTGTCCGCCGTTGTTGGTGGACGAGGATCCGTCCATGGAGCGAAGGACGCAGCCGTGGTGTGGTGGGTCAAACAGGCTAATCGTGGCAAACCCACTGCTCGGCCGAAACCACTGCGCAAAGCAGTGAGGCCCGTCTGTGATCCGCCCGTTAGCTGCCAAATGCCTCACGCAGAAAGTCGACGAACACGCGCATCTTTTGCGGCATATGGCGCCGCTGTGCATAGAAGGCGTAGATAGGCTGCTCGACAGGCTCAAGGTCAGGCAGCAGGCGTACCAGCCGGCCCTCGCGGATGTCCTTGTCGACCATAAAGTCTGGGAGCAAGGAATAGCCGTATCCGGTCAGACAGGCGTTCTTGACTGCGCGCGCCGAGTTCATGGTCAGATGTTCGGGAACGTCGAAATGGATCGTCGCACCGTGGTGATTGAACTGGTGCGTACGCCCCCATTCTCCGCTGACCTGTGTGACCGACGGGCAATCCTTGATCTCGTTGATCGATCGCGGCGTGCCGAATTTCTGACAGAAGTCCGGCGAAGCGACGAACACGATTTTCTGCGTCGAAATCTTTTGAGCGATCAGGGATGAATCGCTGAGCGGCCCCACGCGGAGCGCCACATCATAGTGCTCGCCGATCAGGTCGACCAAACGGTTTCAGATATC
>NZ_RZSC01001323.1:0-863 GCF_003998155.1 Mesorhizobium sp. M1E.F.Ca.ET.063.01.1.1 | reverse complement strand
GCCCCAGAGCATCGTCACCGGTGGGCTGAGATAGATCACACTGCTGACCTGCGAGGCCGTGTAGAGGCGCAGGCTCACATAATAGGTGCTGTAGCAAAAGAAGGTCGAAAACAGCACCAGCCAGGCGATGCCAAACCCGAATCGGGCATCGAGGGGCGGCATCAGCCCGCCATTCCTTTCGGCGCAGGCGGCGAAAAGGATCGCCGCCGTCAGGCATTGAATGCATAGGCTCTGATGGATGGGCATATTGATCGTCCCCATCCGCTTCTGCACCACCGTTGCCAGCGCCAGAACCATCATGGAAGCGACTGTCAACACATAGGCCCAGGCCGGGGCCGTCCCGAGGCTCCAGGCTGTCCAGCGAGACGACGAGCACGCCTGTCACTCCGAGAGCCGTTCCGATCCATTGTCGCCCGGTCAATCGCTGCCCCAGAACCGGCTGCGACAAGGCTGCGATGGCGAGAGGGACAAGATCGGAAATCAGCGCGACAAGGCCGGTCGGCACGCGCTGACCGATGGCAAGCGCGAATCCGCCCAGATAGAGGAACATCATCGCCACGCCGAAGACCATCTGCTCGACCAGGGCACGTGCGCCTATGCGCGGCCCGATCAGCAGAGCAAATGGCAAAAGAATCAATCCCGACATCAGGGTCCGCCAGAACAGGACCAGCATGACATCGGCATTCTCGCTGGTGTAGCGGATGCCGACGAAGCCAGAACTCCAGCTTACCACCAGGGCCGTCGCCATCATTGGCCACACGAGGCGATGGGCTTTGCTGTGCAGGAGCGTCATGGGATCTCTTTGGTCAGGCGCCCGTAGCTCCGAGAAGCGGATCACGGCCAATTTTGGCGCTGACTATTGG
>NZ_RZSC01001322.1:0-868 GCF_003998155.1 Mesorhizobium sp. M1E.F.Ca.ET.063.01.1.1 | reverse complement strand
CCAATCTCTTCCTCGGTTCCGGCCTGTTCGACTACCAGCGCTACCGCCGCCGCGAAAAGCCGCTCCGGATCGCCGCGGCCACCGATGTCGGCGGCGGCACCAACTATTCGATGCTGCGCACCATGGACGAGGGCTACAAGGTGATCGCGCTGAACGGCGAGAAGCTGAACCCGTTCCAGTCCTTCTGGCAGTTGACGCGCGGCAATGCCGAGGCGCTGTCTGTCGCCGACAAAGTCGGCACGCTCGATGAAGGCACAGACGCCGACATCGTCGTGCTCGACGCCTACGCCACGCCGGCGATGCGGCTGAGGATGGAGACGGTGGAGACGCTGGCCGAGGAACTTTTCCTGCTGCAGACGCTGGGCGACGATCGCGCCGTGCGCGAGGTCTATGTGGCGGGCCGGCCGGCAAAGAGCGCCATCGCGGCATAACGCCATTCCACGCGCTCCGCGCTTGACCCGGCGTCAGCCATCGGCCAAAGCGTGCGTCGGACATTGACAGGGGAACGCCATGGCTGCCGCCGACGACATCGCTCTGATCAAGAAACAGGAAGCGGCGCTGGTCTTCCCGGCCTTCGACGAGGCCACAGCCTTCGAGATCGGCTCGGCGATACGGGAACGGGCGCTCAAGGAAAATCTGCCGATCATCGTCGACATCAGGACCTTCGACCGACCGCTCTTCTATGCCGCCATGCCGGGTTCGAATGCCTCCAATCCCGACTGGGCGCGGCGCAAGATCAATGTCGTGAAACGCTATCTGAGAAGCACCTACCGCATGGTGCTGGAGCAGCAGCGGCCCGACCGCACCTTCAAGATCGGCGAGGCGCTGGACATCGCCGACTATGTGCTCGCCGGCGGCGGCTTTCCCG
>NZ_RZSC01001321.1:0-869 GCF_003998155.1 Mesorhizobium sp. M1E.F.Ca.ET.063.01.1.1 | reverse complement strand
GCTCGAGGCCCTGACGCGCCACTGAGCGGGGCAGGCTTGAGGCGGCTGTTGCTCGCCAAGCCAAGGGATCCCGAAAACCGCTGCGCACTTTTCGGGATCATGCTGTAGTGAAAATCGTCCTGCAACACGCTATGTGATGCAGGACGATTGCCGTTGGAGGATGCGCTATGTCTTTTCTGAAACGTCTTTTCGGCGGCGGTGGCGAGGCGAACGAGCCCGCAAGCGCGAAGCCGGCAAAGCAGGTCGAGCACAAGGGATTCCTGATCAGCGCCACGCCCTACAAGGCGGACGGCCAGTACCAGACCTGCGGCGTCGTCTCGAAGGAGGTGGACGGCGTGATGAAGGAGCATCGCTTCATCCGCGCCGACCGTTTCGCCGGTCTGGACGACGCCGTCGACATCTCGATCAAGAAAGGCATCCAACTCGTCGACGAGCAGGGCGAGAGGATATTCGGCTGAAGCCGGACCGGTATCCGGGATAACCGGCAAATGAAAAGGCAGGCGCCGGTGACGCCTGCCTTTTGCGTTTCTATCAGAACAATGGACTATGCCGCAGCGGCGACGGCATCGCCAGCCCTGGCGGCGATCGCGTCGACCTTGGCGGTCGCCCTGGCGAGCGCGGCGGTGACCGCATCGGCGCCCATGCCGACGCCTTCGACGCGGACGACCTCGACATCGGTCATGCCCAGGAAGGCGAGCACGCTGCGCAGATAGGGGATGGCGTGGTCCATCTGAACGGCCGCACCTTCCGAATAGATGCCGCCGGAAGCGAGCACGATATAGACCTTCTTGCCGGTGACGAGGCCCTTCGGGCCGTTCTCACCGTAAGCAAAAGTCTTGCCCGAGCGGGCGACGTGATCGACCCACGAC
>NZ_RZSC01001320.1:0-870 GCF_003998155.1 Mesorhizobium sp. M1E.F.Ca.ET.063.01.1.1 | reverse complement strand
GCTCGACGGTGGCCTCCGTCAGCTTGCCGGCCTCGACGCGGATGTCGGAGCGGATCACCGCGTTGACCGCGCCATAGGTCGAGACGACGTGGTAGGTGCCGGCGTTCAGCCGCACCACCGAGTTCGGCTCGACATCGGGGGCGATCAGCGCGCGGTCGCCATTGGCCTCGGCCTGGCCTTCATAGATCGAGAAGCGGAGTTTCTTCGGCGGGATATGCGCGCCGCCCGACGTCACGGCGTCAAGTTTCAGGCCGCCGGCGTCGAGGACCAGGCTCTCGCGCTTGGCATCCTTGCCGACGGTGATGCGTTTGGTCGCGCCGGCCCGCCCATAGGAGGCATGGACGAGGTAGCTGCCGGGATCGAGCTGGAACACGGCCGTGCCGCCATGCGCGGACGCCACCATCGGCAGCTTGCCGTCGCTGGCGGGCTCCGGCCTGAACACGCGCCAGACGATGCCGCGGGTGATGTCGGCGCCCTTGTCGGTCAGCTGCGCCGAAAGGGTGATCGCGCCGCCGCTGCCGAGCGCCAGCGACCTCTCGCTTTTCGGCGTCGCATAGCTCGAAATGCCCGGCAGTTTGAGTTTGTCGACCTCGTTGGCGTTCTGGGCCAGCGCGAACGAAACCGGCACCGCGAACAGCGCGGCGACCAGCCAGACCACGACAAGGCGCAGAGTCCCCTCAAACATGCCTTGCGTTGAAGCCCAAGGCGGTGGCAATTTCAAGGCTCAAGAGCCTGCCGCGTTCCGCCAGGGCTCTTTATCCGGCGCATAATGCGTCATCGCCCGAGCCGCCCGGCCTCCCGATGGCGCGCTTCAGCTCAAAATTGGATGTTTCTAGGAGACTTGCGCCCATGGCGTCGCCGATCATCGAC
>NZ_RZSC01000131.1:0-11206 GCF_003998155.1 Mesorhizobium sp. M1E.F.Ca.ET.063.01.1.1 | reverse complement strand
CGCTGGAGCAGACCGAAATCTACCAGGCCGTGTCGGTCAGCTACCGCGACATGGATGCCTCCCCGCTCGGCTTCGAGAAAGGCGCGACGCCGTTCCTCGACCTGCCGGTGACGGTGCCGCTGCCCTTCGTCATCCCCGGCATCAGGAGCGCGACGCTGTCCTCCGGTGGCGCGATCGTCACCGGCGCCGCCTATGACGCGATCGACGCCGACATGGTTGACATGGAGACCTTCGCCTGCCTGCGCGCCTGCCAGCTGTTCGGCGTGCCGCTCATCGGCCTGCGCGGCATTTCCGACGGCGCTGCCGATCTCAGGCATGTCGGCGACTGGACCGAATATCTGCACGTCATCGACGAGAAGCTGGCCGCGGCAATCGGGTTGCTGGAGCAAGCGATTGTATCCGGCGCGATCCGCCTTACTTAAGGGCTTGGGAAGGACCGAAGGCCGCAGTGCACAACCATTGCGTCGACTCGTTTCTTTCTTTAAAGGCCCTCCATGACGACACATCCCGACACCGTTCTCATCATCGACTTCGGCAGCCAGGTCACGCAGCTGATTGCGCGGCGCGTGCGCGAAGCCGGGGTCTACTGCGAAATCGTGCCGTTCCAGTCTGCCTCCGAGGGCTTCCGCCGCGTCCGGCCGAAAGCCGTCATCCTGTCGGGCAGCCCGCATTCGACCGTCGACATCGGTTCGCCCCGCGCGCCCGACGAGGTCTTTTCCGCCGGCATTCCGGTGCTCGGCATCTGCTATGGCGAGCAGACCATGTGCGCCCAGCTCGGAGGCAAGGTCGAGGCTGGCCACCACCGCGAGTTCGGCCGGGCTTTCCTGGAGATCGAGGACGACTGCGCGCTGTTCGACGGCGTCTGGGCCAAGGGTACGCGGCACCAGGTCTGGATGAGCCATGGCGACCGCGTCACCGCCATTCCCGATGGCTTCCAGGTGGTGGGCACGTCCACCGGGGCGCCCTTTGCCGCCATCGCCGACGAGGCGCGCCAGTTCTACGCCGTGCAATTCCATCCCGAAGTGGTCCATACCCCTGACGGCGCGAAGCTGCTTGGCAACTTCGTCCACCATATCGCTGGCCTCAGCACGGGCTGGACGATGGCTGCCTATCGCGAGCAGGCGGTCGAAGCGATCCGCAAGCAGGTCGGCAAGGGCAAGGTGATCTGCGCGCTGTCGGGTGGCGTCGATTCCTCGGTCGCCGCGCTGCTTATCCATGAGGCGGTCGGCGACCAGCTCACCTGCATCCTGGTCGACCACGGCCTGATGCGCAAGGACGAGGCGCAAAGCGTGGTGGAGATGTTCCGCCAGCACTACAACCTGCCCCTGATCCTGGTCGACGCTTCCGACCGCTTCATCACGGCGCTCGAAGGCGAGAGCGATCCCGAAAAGAAGCGCAAGACCATCGGCCGGCTGTTCATCGAGGTCTTCGAGGAAGAGGCCAAGAAGCTCGGCGGCGCCGATTTCCTGGCGCAGGGCACGCTCTATCCCGACGTCATCGAGAGCGTCTCCTTCTCAGGCGGTCCGTCGGTGACGATCAAGTCGCACCACAATGTCGGCGGCCTGCCCGAGCGTATGAACATGAAGCTGGTCGAGCCGCTGCGCGAATTGTTCAAGGACGAGGTGAGGGCGTTGGGCAAGGAACTCGGCCTGCCCGAGAGCTTCATCGGCCGCCATCCGTTCCCGGGTCCCGGCCTTGCCATACGCTGCCCGGGCGGCATCACCCGCGAGAAGCTGGAGATCCTGCGCGAGGCCGACGCCATCTATCTCGACGAGATCCGCAAGGCCGGCCTCTACGACGCCATCTGGCAGGCCTTCGCCGTGCTGCTTCCGGTGCAGACCGTCGGCGTCATGGGCGACGGCCGCACCTACGAATTCGTCTGCGCGCTGCGCGCCGTGACGTCCGTCGACGGCATGACGGCCGACTTCTACCACTACGACATGAACTTCCTGGGTGCGGCCGCCACCCGCATCATCAACGAGGTGAAAGGCATCAACCGCGTCGTCTACGACGTGACCTCGAAGCCGCCCGGAACCATCGAGTGGGAATGATTCTACGACCGTCGTGGACTATTGTGGCCTATTGTAGACGTGGTCATAACAACTTGATTTTAAATGGTTAATTGTTCGGGATCAATCGCCATCAATCGACCCCCATCGCAACCATTTGACGGTATCGATGACGGTATGCGCCTGCTTGCCCGAACATCAAAATCGCGGTACCGTCATGCCAATTTTGGCCTCTGACGGTATTTTCTTGAGCCTAAGTGGCAGAAATAAAACAGGAAAATGACGTCACGCAGGCGAAATTTCGTCTGACGGTATTCTGATCCCCTTTTTGTATGTTTTGCGACTGCAGAGGAGAGCATCGTGCTGACCGACACTGCGCTTAAGCACCTGAAATCAAAGAGCAAAGACTACAAGGTCACCGATCGTGACGGTATGTACGTCGTCGTCAAGAAGTCGGGTTCGATAACCTTCCGCTACGACTACCGCCTCAATGGCCGCCGCGAGACCCTGACGCTTGGAAGATATGGACCGGCCGGCATTTCGCTTGCCCGCGCCAGGGAGCTTTGTATCGATGCGCGCCGGACGGTAGCGGGAGGGGTATCGCCAGCCCAGGAAAAGCAGCGCGACAAGCGACGGATGAAAGAGGCCAGAAGCTTTGGCGAGTTTGCCGCGGGCTGGTTCAGGGAAGCGCAGATGGCCGACAGCACCCGCGCCATGCGCCGCGCGATCTTCGACCGCGACATAAAGACTGTATGGCAAAACCGGCTGCTGGTAGAAATTACGCCGGACGATCTGCGCGCATTGTGCGCAAAGGTGAAGGAACGCGGTGCCCCCGCGACTGCCATTCACGTACGCGACATCGTCAAACAGATCTATGGCTACGCGATCCTGCACGGCGAAAAGGTAGCGAATCCGGCTGACGACGTCGGCCCGGCCTCGATCGCGACTTTCGTGCCGAAGGACCGGGCACTCTCGCCAGCCGAGATCCGAACCATGCTGAAGCAGCTTGAGCACGTTCCGACACTTCCCACGATCCGGCTCGGGCTGCGCCTGATCCTGCTGACCATGGTCCGCAAGAGTGAGCTCCAGGATGCCGTATGGGACGAAGTGGACTTCGAAAATGCGCTATGGTCCATTCCGAAAGAGAGGATGAAGCGGTCGAAACCCCACAACGTCTATCTCTCGCAGCAGGCGCTCGACATCATGATCGCGTTGAAGACCTGTGCGGGAAATTCCCGTTACCTTCTGCCCTCCCGCTATGATGCGGATGCACCGATGTCCCGGGCAACATTCAATCGTATCACCACGGCAGTCGTGCTGAGGGCCAGAAAGGAAGGGCTTTCACTGGAGCCATTTACCGTTCACGACCTGCGTCGGACCGGGTCGACCCTGCTGAACGAACTGGGCTTCAACCGAGACTGGGTGGAGAAGTGTCTGGCCCACGAAGAAGGGCATTCGTCGCGCGGCGTTTACAACAAGGCGGAATACGGCCAGCAGCGGCGCCACATGCTGCAGGAATGGGCGGACATGATCGATGCCTGGGTCGAGGGGCGAAAACACGTGCCGAAGCTCTCTCCGCCTGACCTGGAACTGCTCCCGGCCGACCAGAGCTGAACTGGGCCGCCAGATCGGCCTGACAGGGGATGACAGGCTACGTTCGAACGGACCGTGCTGCGCCGGAGCAGAGCTACTGCCTGACCGGACGTGTCTTCCGTTGCCTCACATCCGGGGCGGGCGCCCGGTGCAGCAGGCCGGTTTCAGATGCGCGGCGACGCGCGTCTATCCATGCTTCCACCTCGGCCAGATTCCACACCACGCAGCGCGAAGTAAGGTGAAACCGGCGGGGAAACTCGCCGCGCTGTTCCATTTCGTAGATGGTTGAGTCTGCAAGAGGAACGATCTTGCGCAGCTCCGGCCGCCGGATTGTTTGCTTTGATGACAGACGCCGGGGCGATGATGAGCCAGAGGGAGCAGCATCGGCGGACGATACACGATTCGATTGATCCAACATGTCCAGACTAAGCCCCCCGATGTCAGCTCTTTCAGCGATGGCTGATCTCCAGATCAGCAACTTTACTTGATCTGGAGCCTGACCATTTTGGAGGGGCAGTTGAAGAGCTGCCGTCTCTGCAGCGAGGAACGAACGGTTCCGACCTGCCAATCGGACAACTGGAAACTTAATCAGGCGTGGCCCAACCCTCGCGAGGGAGGGCACGCCGCTGGACCACAACATGGTGAAACCGACTGGCGAGGAAGCGCTCTTGAGAACTCATGCCGATTATTCTCTCCAAAAGCCTTAAGAACCAAATCGCCTCGGCCAACGGACTAAAGCCGGAGCAGGTCGAAGACGAATTGTGGTCGCAGAGTTCGCAAAAATGCTTCCTTTGCGATGGTCAACTGAACCGCGCCTCTGACACTATCGAAGTCGACCATCACATCCCTCAGTCAGAGGGGGGCGGTCATGAGTTTTCAAATATCCGTTTGGCTCATTCGTTGTACAACAAGTGGAAAAGAAATAATAATACCAACGATGTGGCTCCATTTCTACGTTTTAGGCGATTCTATGAGGAAAACGGCTCCCACATTACCTTCTCGAAGGCGCAAGAGTTCCTCAATTCTTTGCCAAAGGACGTATATACAACAATATCAAAGGACTCCGTAACGTTCGAGTTGCCGAATGGAACAAAGCCGAAAGTACCAATATTCTCGGAGAGTGTAGGAAGCGCACGACTTAACTATTGTTTTGTGGAACTTACGCTTGATTGCCTGTGGAATGACTCCGAGGTTCAGCCGCGTGACGTAAAGCTGAACCATTTGCACGCGATTTCAATGGACCTATTTTTAAATCCATTGCATGAACAGCCGGCTTGCCGATTAGAAGGCAAAAAGCTTTATTTGTTCGATGGGCAGCACAAGACACTTGCCAAGGCTCTCAACGGGGTGACGCATGCAACGTTTAAAGTCTATTTAGACCTTTCGCGAGCTGCCGCGACAGTCTTGGTCAACTCGGTTCAAGCCAAGATCAAGAAGCTACCCCTGACTCCATTTGAGCTAGCTGCAAAGCTAACAGACGAACTTCTTGATTATCTTGAGTTGTATCAGGATAAAGTTGGGCAAGATAAGCGTCTGAGCAAGGGTTCATTCGTTCTCTCGAACAATCTGACAGAAAACGGGCCTCGCAGGCTATCGAAGCGCAGAGAATCGACTCTGTTATGAAGGCAGAGGATTTTGAGTTCCGCAGTAGGATAGAGATGAAAGGACACAAAGTTGTCGGCCTATCAATAAAAGAAAACGCTTTTCAGAATAAGGTCTTGAAGCGTCTCCTTATGTGCGCTCCGCTGTCAGCAACCTTTGCTGGAGAAGAGATGAGAAAAGCGAGGGAGCGAGAAACAACCAATGTCGTGCGTATTATGAACATACTGTATGAGTATGCGTTTGAGCCGGCGTTGGTCGGAGCGGCGCTCCCTGAGGAAAAGACAAGGGCGGAGCGTATCGCATACCAGGCTGCATTAGGCTATGTAGCAGAGCTTTTGCTCAGAATTGCGCAGCATCGTGTGGTGGCATCCGATACAAATATGGCTTTTATTGAAAAGACGATAACCGAAGAACAATGGGCGGTTATCAAGCAGGACATAAAGCGATTGGTGGAACATCCGATATGGACTGCGGATTTAAAACAGAGTGGTAAGACACGCGCTGTTGAGGATGCGCTTTCCAAAAATCAAGGCGCGGACGATGCATTCAAGGCTGTTCGTCTGACCGCTGGGTATTGTGTCGGTGCCGACAGTCTCTCAAGTGGGGCTTTGAGTGATTAATCAGGACAAGACTTCGGATTGCGCGTCAAAAAGCGGCTCTTTCCCCAAGGGGTTATACTCGTCGGTCGTGCAGGGCTGAGGATCGGGAACACGTCAGGGTTGCCTGCGAAATGGGCACTCTTCAGGTGGTCGGGATACGTCCGGTCCTCCCTTTAGGTCGGTGTGGTTACTGTGCGGCAGCAAAATAGAAAGGCCGGCCCTTAAGAACATTTTGCAGTATGAAAATTGTCCATACTTCCGTCGTTGAAAGGTTTGGTATCTACTGGATGACAATGCTCGTGACGCCGCCGAGGCGGTCTACCGGATCGACGATAGCCACCATCAGGGTCAGCTGCACAGGCGCCCCGGCGGGTTTGGGAAGCTCGGTTGTCACCGTCCCGCCCTCGATACTGGGCCAGGCGCCATCGAGGACGAGTCCATCGGCGTTGCGGATTGGCTCGATCGACCCACCGGCCCACTTCGTCCACGCCGCCAGGCGGTAACGGCCCGCGGCCAGTCTGTGCGCCCTTGGCGGGTTGTCCACCTGGATATGAAGCCCGATGGTATCGGGGCCGGCGCCTGGCAGCTTCGTGACATGGACGGCGGCGCTGTCCGGCGCTGCCTGAGCCGCTTGCGGAATGTGCATCACGACGCGGGGTGCCGAAGGCGGGCTTTTGGGCCTCGGCCGGTCCAGCGCGCCGGAGGAATCCACCGGCACAATTTCGCTGGCGACCTCGTCGAACTCGGCCGGCAGCCGCCGTTCGGGCGGCATGCGCCACTCGGCCCAGTAGACATAGCTGACGAAGGGCTCCAGTCCCCGACCTTTGTTGTCGTCGACCAGACTGGCAGCGTATCGACCCGTGTCCTGGTCGCGGCTCATGGCGGCCGGAACGCCGATCTGACGCGCATAGATGGGATCGGCGACCCCGGCGACAGCGCGGCGGATGGTTGCCGCTGGCGGCCGGTCACCCCGCTGACCGGGATTGAACAGGCCCGGTTCGTCGCGCTCCAGCGTGATTTCGTCCACGGCGTCGGTCGAGACGCTGAGAAGCACCTGTCCGTTGGCCGCATCGACAGAGGCATCGAGACGCGGCGGGGCCGGCTGCCGGCTTTCGGGCACCGCGACTGCAACAATGCCGCACTTGCCGAAATCCGCCTCCTCGCCGTCCGATCCGAGCGGCACCACACGCAGGAACTGGACGGTCTCGAGGCTGCGGGGAAGGCGGGTCGAAAGCGTCGCGATCCCGCCCTGGGCGACCAGCGGCGGATCGGTGAGGAGCCGGAAATATTTTTTGATGCCCTCCCGACCGGCCCCCTTGACCGCCACGAGGCCGCGGGACGTCGCACCTTCCGGGTCGCCTGCAAGGTCGCCGGGAGTGATCTGCATCGCTGCCTGGTCGGCGAGATAGACGCGGTGCCGTGACCCGTCCGCCGCATTCCAGCGGAGCTTCACCTCGACCTCAGGGCCGGGACCCGGGTCGCTTGACCAGAACAGCCCGACGCCAGTCTTCAGCAGCACAGGCGCACTGAAGTTCCGGACCTCGAACGTGACGCTGGCGACCTCCGATTCGTTGCCTTCGGAATCGATGTACTGGCCCAGCAGCGCGAACCTGGTGACCTCGTCGACTACCTGAGGCACCTGGAGCTGGTGATCAATGATGCCGGGCGCCCTCAGGTCGATCGGGTCGTCGTTCAGTTCCTCGATGCCGAGCCGGAGCGCCACGATATCGAACGAACCAGCACGCAGGTCGTCGAGTCGTGGCACGACGATGGCGCTGCCGAGTTGCTTGATCCGGGCTGGCGAGAAGCGTTCTGACTCGGGGAGCGGTTTGGGCACCGCGATCCGGACCTTGACCACGCCGGCCGACGCACCTGCCGGAATGACGCCGGGACTTCGCTCGAAATGGAAGCGCAGCACCGGGGCCGGCGGCTTCGGGCGCGGGGGCGGCTCGACCGTGAAGGGCTCGACGTTTTCCGGGAATCGGCCGAAGACGTCCGACGCCCAGACCGCGAAGTCGGTCGGGCCGGCATCGGCATCGATGTCGTGGTCGGAAAGCAGCCCCGCAGGCTTGAGGCTCGAGAGGGTTGCTTTTAGCTCGGTCAGCCGCTGTGCCGGGTCGGCCTCGCTGCCGAAAATGCGGGGGACGGCACGGTCAAAGTGCTCGAGGCGCTCATTTCGCGACACCCATCTCACAGCCTCCTGGCGAGCTATCCCGCACTGCGAAACCAGCGGCAGGTCTTCGAACGCGAAGTTCGCCCTGTAGAGGTGGCTGGGTTCGGTGCCCTTGATACCTTGCCAGTGCTTCTCGAAGACCTGCGGGCGAGGCAGGACTGGCGCAAGCCATGGCGATACCGGGTCGAGCGTCGCCGCCAGCGGCGCGATCACCAGGCCGGCCGACAGCACGCGTTCGGCTGCTTCGGCCACAGCTTGCTGGTGGTCTTCACCGGTGGCTGCCCTCAGGTTCTCCGCATAGACCCGGACGAAGTGGCTGGTCGGCGTATGTCCCTCGATGGCGGAGAGGTCCAGGCCACGTTCGCCGTACCCGGCGAGCGACACCGCGAAGAGGCCAAAGATGGTCAGCGTCGACCATCGCCCGCCCGGGAGGTCGTCGATCCGGTCGGCGAAGCCAAGATACCGGGCGATGCCGGGGTCGGCTGCCGCAAGTTGCAGCGTGCTGAGGCGCCCGATATCGGCCCGCTGCTCCCGGCCGGTCGGCATTGCCCCCATATCCTGCATCCGCTCCTGCTGCGCCCAGGGGGCCGGTTCGCGCGTGCTGACCAGCCGCTCGATCAGCGCATCGATATCATTCTCGACATGCAGTGAACCAAGCGCCGCGACGACGCGGTCCAGTTCGTCGGAGGGTGACAGTCCCTCGAGGCTGCCGAATGGCCGGTCCATCGGGTTGAGGCGCAACGGCGCCCCACGCTTGACCCGCTCCAGTCCGTCGTCCCGCTTCTGGATCCCCAGGTACCAGGGAAAGCGGCCGGAGATCGGCAGGGCCAGCGTTGTCAGCACCGACCCGCGGTCGGCCTGCAGTTCCTCGGCCATCGCAAAAGGCATCAGCCGCTGGAGAATGTTCAGCCTTCCTGTTCCCCGGATCCTGAGCTTGCGCAGCACCGGGCCGGAGAACTCGAAGGGGCCGCGATCGCGCACGCCCACCACGCGTCCCGCATGATCGAGCAGTTCGGCAGTCTCAATGGACGCCGTGCTTTCGTCGATCGCGATCGAGGATGTGGTGAAGTTATCGGGCTCGTTCAGCAGCAGGGTTACCTCGAGCAACCGGTCCTGGCCGAAGTCCGCGCCGGCAGGCGCACCCCGGGAATCCTGGGCGAAGAACGAACAGGGCCGGGGCTCGCCCCCGACCGTGAAGCCGCGCACGACCAGCGGGCCGACGGGGAAGCTGGGGCCGAGCCCGGCAAAGATGCGCAGGTGCGTACCGGGCTGCAGGTCGTTGTCGCGTCCTGGCTGTACCGCGAAGGCAAGGGCAGACAGGATCTGGGGAGGGGCCAGGATTGACGGCATCAGGGGTCCTCCGCAAAGCCGGGCAGGGGTGGCAGGGTGAGCTTGCCGACATGACCGCGGTTCGAGGTCAGGACGAGCCTCGCCTGCTGCGGCCCTGGCGGGACCTGGAACGGGGTCGAGGTGAGGAACAGCAGCCGCGCGCCCGAACGATCGCGCCTGCGGATATCGAACGTGACCGGCGGTGCGCCTTCGAGCGTCAGCGCGGCACCGTCGAAGTGCAGCCGGCCGGCGCGGTGGACGGGTTCGGGCGACTCCAGCATGAAGCCGGCGAAGAGCCAGGCGCCGGCGCCGTCGGCGTGCCAGATGCGGCTCAGCCGCGGCGACATGGCCACCGGCCAGCCCTCGAGGCCCAGCGCGGCGAGCGCGTTCTGGAAACCCTGGTCGTCGTCCGCGATCACTGCGCCGCCGCCAATCGCAATACTGTCTACTGCGAGGTCGCCAACGAGCACCGACAGGGGGGGCAGCGCGGTCGGGGCGGTGACCTCGAGGCCCAGCGCCGCCAGCATCTCCTCGGGATTGCGCCAGCGCGAGGTTCTGAACGTGACTCCTGGCAGCCTGCCCTGCGAGGTGCCGTCGACATCGGCGCTGACATAGGCCTCGTACCAGGCCTCGGGCTCGAGTTCCGGAGTGACCGTCGCCGTGCCGCCAGGCATCGGCTGCGGACATTGCGATCCGGTCAGTGCGTCGAAGCGCACCTTGTCCACCGCCGAAAGGAACTCACGGTTGGTGCCGAAGCTCCAGCTCGGCAACAGCAGCTTCGGCCTGTCGTGCTCGGGCCCCGGCCGGTCAATGCGCCGCACCGCAGTCGAGATGCCGAAGCCGTAGGCGTCGGCCAGCGCCGCGACATGGCTCTGGGTGAAATGCGCGGAGATCGGATCGTTGCGGAAACGGAACTGCTCGCTCTGCCCCGGCTCGTAGCCGGCGAGGTAGCGTTCGAGCAATTCGGGGGTGAAGCTGTTCACGTGCTTGAAGATGAAGTCGGTATAGCCGGCGGCACCGATCAGCAGCGGGCTGCCGGACCGCTTGCTGGCGGTACGGAAGAACAGCTGACGACGCGTCGGGGTGGTTGCCTGATCCTCGCCCTGTGAGCGGTAGAGGTCCTGGTCCGGCAGCGACTCGGCCGCATTGGTCTGCCCGGCCTCGTAGCGTTCGCCCGACCACAGCATGTCGATATCCAGTCGGTAGAGGTGCCCGGGCTCGAGGATGGTTCGCCGGTGAGCCTCAAGCGGCAGCATCGTGAGTTTCGGCCCGTCCTGGGTAGCGCTGGCAAGCTGGTTCGAGAGATCGGCAACCGCCGCGAGCTCGAAGGCCGCCAGCTCGGCCGCCGCGCTCGACAATCCGCGCAGGCCGAGCACGCCCAGTGGTGCCTCGACCGGCCAGGTGACAACGATGCGATCAGTCTCTCCGCCGTTTGGCCTGAAGAGGACAAAGGCGCGATCGTCGATGACATCAAGGATATCCGGTCGCCAGTCGGCGCCCTGAGCGTCCCGCACCGTGACCCCGAAAAGATTGTCTGCGTTGGTGAACATGGCGCGGTTGCCGGCGAGGACCAGCAGGCCATCCCCGATCGGCTCGGGCAGGACCAGGTGCACCCGCTGCTTTATGAAGGAGCCGAACTCGAACAGGGTGCGGGGATCGATAGCCGGGGGGATGGAGAGGTTCGGCACGATGATCGAGCCGTCGAAGGTGCGGTCCAGCCCGAGCTCGCGCGGCGCCTCGAAGGTCTCGATCCGCGCTGCCGCAAGCGAGAAGAGTTGCGGAACGGTGTAAGCGTTATCGAGCAGCGTCTCTTCGCCGCTCTCCTTGACCCCGAAATGGTGCATCTCGGCTTCGACGCGGCTGCGGAGCACGTCGGTGCCCACCGGCGATTGCGGCAGGAG
>NZ_RZSC01001319.1:0-872 GCF_003998155.1 Mesorhizobium sp. M1E.F.Ca.ET.063.01.1.1 | reverse complement strand
CCATGCCACCTTGCGGAATGGTCGGATCGAGCTGGAACGGCCGCCAGCGCACATGCACGCCGACATCGCCGACGGCGGCGATCGCCTTGTCCAGCCGTTTCTGGCCGATGAAGCACCACGGGCAGACGACATCGGACACCACGTCGACGGTGATCGAGTTCTCGGCGCTCATGCTCGTCTCCCTGTTTGCCTCGGTTGGGAATTGCGTCAGTTGGGCTTTCGCCACCAGGTCGGCAGTTGATAGCCGAATATGGGAGTCTTTCGCGGATGTTCCAGATAGGTCCAGTAAGCGACCCACTGCTGCGTGTTGTATTGCATGGGAACCATGTAGTTGCCTGAGATCAGCAACCGGTCGAGCACGCGGACCGCGGCGACATAGTCTTCCTTGGTGCGCGCATTCAGCATCGCGTTGATCGCCGCGTCGATGGCGGGATCGGCGACGCCGGCGAGATTGAACGACCCCTCCTGCTTGGCGGCGACCGATCCCCAGCGCCCGACCTGCTCGCTGCCGGGCGACAGCGAATTGTTGAAGCCGCTCGAGCCGACGAGCACCTCGAAGTCGAAACGCTGTTTGCGTGACTGGATCTGGTCGCCGTCGAGGCTGCGAATGGTGACGTCGATGCCGATCTTCTCCAGCGTGCGCTGATAGAGGGCTGCAAGCCGCTCCTCATCCTGCGACGACGTCATGATCTCGAAGCCGAAGGGATTGCCCTGAGGATCGAGCATCCGGCCATCCTCTACGTGATAGCCGGCGCCCTTCATCATCTCGAAAGCCGCCCGCAGCACCTTGCGATCCTGGCCGGAGCCGTCGGTCACCGGGGGCCGCCAGGTGCCGTCCATGACGTCGGCCGGAACCTGGCCGGGGTAGGGAG
>NZ_RZSC01001318.1:0-872 GCF_003998155.1 Mesorhizobium sp. M1E.F.Ca.ET.063.01.1.1 | reverse complement strand
GCGTCGGGGTTCGCGGCATTCGCTTCAATTCGCTGTATCAGCAGATCCTTGGGGTCGCCAACCGTGATGTCCGCCAGCAGGCTTTGGAACTCGGACGCGTTTTCCCCATCGACGTCATTCGACACCTTGAGCTTGAAGCTCTCCGAATCCATCGACGCCTCGATCACGATCTCGCCCGGTGCGCGAAACTTGACGGCATTTTCGATGAGTTCGTTGGTCAGATATCCGATGCTGTGCCGCACCTCCATGTAGTCATTGCGGGACGACTGGAAGCGCAATGCGAAAAGATCGGCGATGAAGTCCGAGGTCGTAGCACAATGACGCCAACTCAAGTCGAGAGGCCCGTCGAACAGCCGCACACGACTGACGCTCTCCTTCATCCCGATTGCAATGTCAGGGGTACCGAACAGCGCTGTCATTTCTATGTGTGCCTTATGATCACGAGTGTGATGTCGTCGTGGATCTTCTGGATTCCGATATGGGTCATCAGATCCTCGACGATTCCGGTCTTGATTTCCTCGGCGCTCCTGCCGTGACGCTTTTGCACGCTCTTGCAGAGCCGATCGAACCCGAACAGTCTTCTGTCTTCGTCCTCCGCCTCGGTCACTCCGTCGGTGTGCAACACGATCACGTCGCCGCTCCCGAACACGATGTCACGCGTGTCGATAAACTGCGAGATGTCATTCTCCAGGCCAACCGGCAGCCCCAGGTCAAGCGTATCGATGCGTTCGACGTCCCCATCCGCGCGCACGACGAGAACGTCCTCGTGCTGGCCGGAAAGCGTCACCCGTCCATCCTCAAAGTCAAGAAAGGCCAGCGAAAGATGCTTGTTGGTGTTCGTCCGCTCGATGTTCTTGAAGATCGCGCTGTTC
>NZ_RZSC01001317.1:0-874 GCF_003998155.1 Mesorhizobium sp. M1E.F.Ca.ET.063.01.1.1 | reverse complement strand
TCTCAGCGACGAGTTCGTCCTCGCTGGCAGCGCGCAGCGACTTCACGGAGGAAACGATGCCGCCTCCAGCGCGGGCCACTTGTTCATAAGTGGCGCCGGCCAGCCGCATCTCGAACTCGTTGGCACGGTTGCCGGCATAGACAAGGTGCGTGTGGCAGTCGATCAGGCCGGGCGTGATCCAGCGTCCTGCGCAATCGACGGTGTCGGCGCCCCGCCCGAGCCCGGCCGGCATGTCGGCTTCGGCGCCAGCATAGACAATCAAGCCGTCACGTGCGGCGACCGCGCCTTTCTCGACGATGCCGAGGCCGGCCGCGTCCTCAGCCAGAGTCGCCAGGCGCGCATTGCGCCAGAGACGAAGGCCACTCTTTCCGTTCTCTCCACCCATCATCTTTTCCATTTGAAAGGATGGCAATTATGTATATACATATTGGAGCGCGACGCAAGCGGTAATGTCGCCGAGGCATTCAGATTCGGAGATGTTCGTGACGGCGATCTTTGTGGAACAGGCGCTGCTGCCCGAAGGCTGGCAAGGCAATGTGCGGATCGCTTTCGACGGCGGCCGCATCACCACGGTCGAGACCGCCACTTCCCCGCAGGCCGGCGACGAGCGCCATGCCATTCTGTTGCCCGGCATGCCCAATCTGCACAGCCACGCCTTCCAGCGCGGCATGGCGGGGCTCGCCGAATTGCGCGGCCCTTCGGCGGACAGTTTCTGGAGCTGGCGAGAGGTGATGTACCGCTTCGCGCTGTCGATGACGCCGGACCAGGTCGAGGCAGTGGCGGCGCAGCTTTATATCGAGATGCTGGAGGCCGGCTTCTCGCGCGTCGGCGAGTTCCACTATCTCCATCACGACCGTGACGGGAAGCCATATGC
>NZ_RZSC01001316.1:0-878 GCF_003998155.1 Mesorhizobium sp. M1E.F.Ca.ET.063.01.1.1 | reverse complement strand
TCGCCGTGGCGCCTTGCTGTGTCTCGGCGACGGTACCGTCAAAGCTCGCCCTGAAATCGTCGGCCGTCAGGTTGAAGCTGGTCGCCAGACCGCCGCCCAGCGAGCCTTTCGCCGAGAGATCCGTGGTCGCCTGTCCGAGCATGCCGAGAGGCAGCGCCGGCAATCCGTAAAGCGCGAGCAACGTGGCAGCGTTCTCGTTGCGGGCATTGAAGGTCAGCGATACCGGCGCATCGAGAAGCCGATCTGTCGTCCCCTTGCCAGAAAGCGAGGCCGAAAAGGCGGAGCCTCCGGCCTTGCCTTGCGCGGAGAGCGCGAGCCCCGTCGTGCCGTCGCCATTGTCGGCGGCACTCGTGACCAGGTCGATACGGGCATCCTGGAACAGTTCGGGATAGGCGGCCGCACGAGCAGCCAGGCCCTTCAGAAGCTGATTGTCCGGATAGTGTCGCGCCGCGACGTCGATCAGCGGCTTCAGATCCACGGCCACGACGGAAGCGTCGAGCTTGCCGGTCGGGCTTTCCGGAAAATCCTTGACGCGCCCGGTGGCGCTGATCGATGCGCCGGCAAGCCCGCCGACCGAGAGCCGGTCGATTTCGAGCAGACCCTGACGGAGCCTCAATGCGGTATCCACCGTGTCGGCAGTCAATCCGCCGGCGCTGACCGGGCCTGCCTTGATCTGGAAATCGAGGTCGCGGTCGGAGAACCGGTTGGCGCCCTTGTCGCTGACGAAGATCGAAGCGAAGGCCGCCAGCCCGTCGACATCGAGATCGCCGCCTTCCAGCCGCATCAGCACCGAGGGCCTCGCATCCTCTGGCTGGGTGGAATCGATGCTGCCCGAGAACTTCGCCTTGCCGAGGATGAGCTCGAGATCGCTGAAGGAC
>NZ_RZSC01001315.1:0-882 GCF_003998155.1 Mesorhizobium sp. M1E.F.Ca.ET.063.01.1.1 | reverse complement strand
CGCCTGGTGGCCGACGGCGGGCGACGGCTATCTGTGGCCGGTGCTGGCGTCGGTGTTCGTCGGCGGTACGCCGACCTGGGGCGGCATAGGCACGGTCGTCGGCGGCGCGATCGGCGCTGTCACGGTCTCGTTCATCCAGACCGGCGTGGTGGCGGCGGGCCTGAGCGGCTTTTACGTCCAGTTCTTCAACGGGCTGATCATCATCCTGTCGCTGCTCGGCCACAAATGGAACCAGGCAAGGTATCGGTGAGGGGGCTGATCAAACGCTGGTGACGAAGCCGTCCAGCACGCGTTTCTGGCCGGCCTTGTCGAAGTCGATGGTGAGCTTGTTGCCGTCGATGGCCGCGATGTTGCCATTGCCGAACTTCTGGTGGAAGACGCGGTCGCCGACGTTGAAGGCTGACGGCGTATCGGCGACGGACTTGGCGACCAGCTCGCCCTCGATGGTGCGGCCCTTCACGCTCGTCCTGCCGGCGCCGTAGCCGCTGTCGGTCTCGCCATAGCCGATGCGCTCGACCTGGTGGCCGGAGCGCGTGCCCCAGTTGCGGTCGGTCGCCTCGGTGCGGTTCGCTTGCGCGCGCTGCCAGCCGGGCGTCGCATAGGTGTTGGAGAAGCTGCCCGATTTCTCGGCGCCGATATTGTCGAAGCGCGACGCGCCGTAGGGGTTCTGCCGGCCGCCGCCGCGGCCGGAGGCAAATGAGCCGCCGCCATAAAGATTGCCGTAGCCGCCGTAGGAATTGCCGCTGTCTGCGACATCGACATGGGTTTCCGGCAATTCGTCGAGGAAGCGCGACGGGATCGTCGATTGCCACAGCCCGTGGATCAGGCGGTTGGAGACGAACCAGATGTGGAGGTTCTTCTTGGCGCGCGTCAGGCCGACAT
>NZ_RZSC01001314.1:0-891 GCF_003998155.1 Mesorhizobium sp. M1E.F.Ca.ET.063.01.1.1 | reverse complement strand
CCACGACGCGCCGCGAGAATTCTTCCACGACCGACAATTGGGTGGCCGTGGTCAAATTCCGTTACACGACGACGCCGATCAAGAACGAATGGCGCTTCGACAATCCGCTTGGCTTTCAGGTGACGGAATACCGTCGCGATCAGGAGTCCACGCCGACGGCAGGGAGCGCGCAATGAAGACCCACATTGGCGCCGCCCTGTCGCTGCTGATTTTGCTTGACTCGGCCAGCTCCGCTGCCGCGCGGGACTATCGCATCCGCTACGTGCCTTTCGACAATGACAATGTGACCACGGTCAACGCCGCGCTCGGCGTCTCGACGATGATTGAGCTCAGCGCGTCCGAGGTGATCGAGACCGTTTCGGCTGGCGACACGAAAGGCTGGTCGATCGTGCCGAAACGCGGCTCGCGCTTTCTCTTCATCAAGCCGCTCGAACGGGACGCCTGGACGAACGTTAACGTCGTCACCGACCGGCGCGTCTATTCGCTATTGCTCAAAGCCACCGACAGCGATCGCGACCGCGCGTCCTTCCAGGTCCGGTTCAAATATCCGGACGAGGACCAAGACGCGCGCCTGCTTTCTGAGGCCCAGAAAAGTGCAGCCGATCCCGATCTCAAGAACCTCAACTATGCCGATCTCAACTACAATTACGTCTATGTCGGCGATGATGGCCTGAAGCCGCGCGTCGCTTTCGACGACGGCACCAAGATGTTCCTGGAGTTCAGCGGCGACATCCCGGCCATCTTCGTCGTCGACCAAAAAGGTCAGGAATCGCTGGTCAATCAGCGGACCCAGGGAAAATACACGATCGTTGACAAGATCGGCCGGCAATTCACGCTGAGGGCCGACGGCAAAACGCTCTGCCTCTACAATCGAGCCCGGCCGTCGAAGAC
>NZ_RZSC01001313.1:0-894 GCF_003998155.1 Mesorhizobium sp. M1E.F.Ca.ET.063.01.1.1 | reverse complement strand
AGGGCATGCTGGCGGCGGGCGGCTGCTCGACCAGCAACACTTCGAATACGGCGCCGGTCGCCGGCGTCGAAGGGCCGAAGGACACCGGTTCCTATCCGAACCTCAATATTCGTCCCCAGGTCGCGGCCAAGCAACTGAGCAAGGAGGAGACCGCCGCCAAGCTCGGCGAGCTCAAGGCCGACGAGCAGGCGCAGCTCGCCAAGGGCGGCGGCGCGAAACCAGCCGCCAATACGGCCGCGCTCAACACACTCGCCAGGACGCATGGCGACGACACGCTGAAGCAGATCGAGGGCAAATGCGATCCGGCCCTCGACCCTAACTGCAATTAGGTTTATATCGCGCGCCGAAAGCGCCCCCTTTTGATCGTCTGGAACTGAAATGGAAGAGTTTCACAAGGTCCGCCGGCTTCCGCCCTACGTGTTCGAGCAGGTCAACCGGTTGAAGGCCAGCGCCCGCTCGCGCGGTGCCGACATCATCGACCTTGGCATGGGCAATCCGGACCTGCCGACGCCGAAATCCATCGTCGACAAATTGTGCGAAGTGGTGCGCGATCCGCGCACGCATCGCTATTCGTCCTCGCGCGGCATTCCGGGCCTGCGCCGCGCCCAGGCGAACTACTATGCCCGCCGCTTCGGCGTGAAGCTCAACCCCGACACGCAGGTGGTGGCGACGCTTGGCTCGAAGGAAGGCTTCGCCAACATGGCGCAGGCGATCACCGCGCCGGGCGATGTCATCCTGTGCCCCAATCCGACCTATCCGATCCACGCCTTCGGCTTCATCATGTCGGGCGGCGTCATCCGCTCGCTGCAGGTGGAGCCCGATGACGGCTTCATCCCGGCCGTCGAGCGCGGCATCCGCCACTCGATCCCGAAGCCGCTAGCGCTGATCCTCAAC
>NZ_RZSC01001312.1:0-896 GCF_003998155.1 Mesorhizobium sp. M1E.F.Ca.ET.063.01.1.1 | reverse complement strand
CTGTCGGCCTATCCCGGCATCTCCAATGCCGATCTCGCCCGGCTCGCGGTGCTCACGCCGCAGACGGTAAGCGTGATCGTCGCCAATCTGGAAAAGGCCGGATCGCTCGTACGCAAGCCGCATGCGGTGCACGGGCGCATCCAGCATCTCGACCTCAGCGACAGCGGCCGCGCCTTGCTGAAGAAATGTCGCGAACGTGTGCAGCGGCTCGAAAGCGAACTGACGGTCGGGCTATCCGCCCATGAGGAACGCGCCGTCCGGCACTGGCTCGTCGTCGTCGCTACCGCGGACGCGGCGCAGCTGTAAACCGCCCCTCTCCCACCCTCGCGCAAGCTTGGCCGGCTACGGTCGGCGGCCAGCCTTTGTGCTGGGCAAGTCTGGATTCGAGGACGACATGGCGATCAGCGAAACAATCCCGTCCGGCGTGGTGGGCAAGAACGGCCGCGACGTCTTCTTCGCGCTCGGCATCGTCGTCATCCTGGCGGTGCTGTTCCTGCCGATCCCGGCGTTCCTCATCGACATCGGCCTTGCCTTCTCGATCGCGCTCTCGGTGCTGATCCTGATGGTGGCGCTCTGGATCCAGCGGCCGCTGGATTTTTCCTCCTTCCCGACCGTGCTGCTCATCGCCACGATGCTGCGGCTGTCGCTCAACATCGCCACGACGCGCATGATCCTGTCGCACGGCAATGAGGGCACGCATGCCGCCGGCTATGTCATCTCCGGCTTCTCGAAGCTGGTGATGTCGAGCGACTTCGTCATCGGCCTCATCGTCTTCATGATCCTGATCGTGGTGAACTTCATCGTCATCACCAAGGGCGCCACCCGCATCGCCGAGGTCGGCGCGCGCTTCACCCTCGACGCCATCCCCGGCAAGCAGATGTCGATCGACGCCGACC
>NZ_RZSC01001311.1:0-898 GCF_003998155.1 Mesorhizobium sp. M1E.F.Ca.ET.063.01.1.1 | reverse complement strand
GCAGATGCCGGATCGGCCAGGCAATCTCCGAAGTGGCCAGCGCGGCGGTCGCCACCTGGTAAAGCAGCGGCTGGAACAGGTGATGATTGCGCTTGTCGATCATGGTGATGCGCACCGGCGCTGCGGCCAGCGCGCGGGTCAGTTCGAGACCGCCGAAGCCCGCGCCGACGACAACGACATGATGCTTGGCCTCGTCCATTCTCAGTCACCTCGCCAAACCAACCAGATAGCCTAGATGTAAGCAGTTTTGTGCACTGCAACAACATTGCCGCTGGCCACGCTCCTGCCCGGGAGTCGCCGCTGGGTGTCGTGAACGCGCATGCCGCTCTGGGAGCGTCGGGTATAGCGTGGGGCAGAGCGACAGGAGTGAAGCATGACTGACAATCGCGATGACGAGAGCCCAGCCCAATACGCCTCGCCGCCTTGTTTCATGCACGAACTCGACCCGACTTATCGGATGCCGCTCTCCGACTGGACCGATGTCAGGCGCTGGCGCAAGGCGGAGCGCGAACGGTTGATCGGCGCCCGGCTTGCCGTCTCAGCAGATGCACGCGCGGCCATGTCGGCGCGCATTGCCGAGAGCCTCGACGCGCTGATCGGCGACGTTGCCGGCCGCATGGTCAGCCTCTACTGGCCGTTCCGCGGCGAGCCGGATCTGCGCGGCTGGATGGTGTCGGTCAACGAACGCGGCGGCCGCACGGCGCTCCCCGTCGTCATCGAGAAAGGCCATCCACTGGTGTTTCGCGCCTATGCGCCGGGCGACCGGCTGGAAAAGGGTGTCTGGAACATTCCGATCCCCGCCGTGGGCGATCCGGTGCTGCCGGACATCGTGATCTCGCCAATGGTCGGCATCGCTCCCGGCAACTTCCGGCTGGGCTATGGCGGCGGCTTCTACGAT
>NZ_RZSC01001310.1:0-900 GCF_003998155.1 Mesorhizobium sp. M1E.F.Ca.ET.063.01.1.1 | reverse complement strand
ATAGGCGCTTTCGACCACGCCCCTGCCCAGCCGCAACCGCCCGGAGCCCTCCTTGAGCGTGCCCTGCCACTCGGCCGAAGATTCGCGAATTGTCATTGCCGTTTCTCCTCTCTGGTTGGTCACACGCCGTCGATGACAACCTTGCCGAAGACGTCGCCCTGCTGGAAATGGCGGTAGGCTTCGCGCCCCTCGGCGAAGGGGAAAACCCTGTCGATGATCGGCTTCAGCCGATGGGTGGCGACGGCTGCAAGCATCGCCTCCAGCTCGTTGCGGCTGCCGACGAAGACACGGCTTATGGTGGCGAGGCTGCGCTGATAGACGGCGCTTGGAATTTCGACCGATTTGCCCTTCTGGTCCTGCACCGTGAGCAGCACGATGCGGCCGTAAAGCGTGCTTGCGATCAGCGATTGCGCGAAGGTGGCCGGACCGCCGGTCTCGACGACGAGATCGATGCCGCCAGTCGCCTCGCGCAGTTTCATGCCCCATTCCGGCGTCTCGGTGGCTGCGATGACGAGGTCGGCGCCGAGCGCCCGCACCCTGTCGGCCTTCTCGCCGCGTGAGGTGACGGCCGCTACGCGGCAGCCGGCGAGCTTGGCAAACTGCAGCGCAAACAATGCGACGCCGCCTGAACCGATGACCAGAACCCATTGTCCAGGCTTCGGAATCTCGGCGCCCGTCACCGCGCTCCAGGCGGTCAGGCCGGCACAGGTGAAGGTCGCGGCTTCGTGCCAGGAGAGGTGGTCGGGCAGCCGCACCGCCCATTGCTCGTCGAGCAGGGCATATTCCGAGAGCATGCCGTCCAGCGTGCAGCCGAGCTGGTCGACGATGCCGGGATGCATGCGGCCGTCGACCCAACGGGCGAAATAGCTGCCGGTGACGCGGTCGGCGACGGCGTCACAC
>NZ_RZSC01000130.1:0-11220 GCF_003998155.1 Mesorhizobium sp. M1E.F.Ca.ET.063.01.1.1 | reverse complement strand
CCGAACGAACGCGGACCGCGATCACCGCGATCGCGATCGCCGAACGAACGCGGGCCACGGTCACGGTCGCCGAAGCCGCCGCGCTCGGAGCGCTCCTCGCGCTTCTGCATCATCGCCGAGGGGCCTTCCTCATGCGCCTCGACCTTGATGGTGAGGAAGCGCAGGACGTCTTCCGACAGGCCCATCTGGCGCTCCATTTCGTTGAGCGCGGCCGGCGGGCAGGTGATGTCCATCAGCGTGTAGTAAGCCTTCCGGTTCTTCTTGACCCGGTAGGTGAGGGACTTCAGTCCCCAGTTCTCGATCCGGCCGACCGATCCGCCATTGGCGGCGATGACGCCCTTGTACTGTTCGACAAGCGCATCGACCTGCTGCTGCGACAGGTCCTGCCGGGCAAGAAACACATGTTCGTAGAGAGCCATTATGTTAAGTGCCTTTCTTCGTTTCTCTCACCGGCCCTCGCGGCTAAGCCTCTGCAACTTGTCTGACCCGGTCGCGAACGAGCGGGGAAGAAAGGAGCATCACGAGACGGTCGAGAGCGGAGACACGGGAGGCCAAAAGCGCTTGTGGCTTCGTGACGTGGCGAATGCCACGGCCCTCCGTTCAGCCCCCAGCAAGGACCGGCAGATTGCGGGCGTCTATACAGCAATTCCCCAGGAAGGCAAGGGCGGGAGACAGGATCGACAATTCCACGATGCCGCAGGGCCGGAAATCTCCGGCGGTCCCGGATTGATGACAGGCTCAGCTCGTATGGGCGACGAGCGGCGCCACCGTCTCGGGGAAGAAGTCGGGCGCGGTATGACGCTTGCCGAACATCATATCGTACTGAATGAGTCGGAAATCGTTGATCTGCGGATCGATCTTCTTCTGCCTCGCCCAGTCGGGCGTCGCTTCGCCGGAGGGCGAAAGCAGAAGGTTGCGGTCGACCACCCGATAACGCTCGCGCAGCGCGCCGAGGAAGCCGGTGTAATAGGGATGCGTGATCCCGGCCGTGGTGAGGATATGGTAGGGCAGGAAGGCCGGGCTCACCGAGCCCAGGTTCTCCACCGGACCGGAGCGGTTCGACCAGATGATCAGTGGCGTGTCGTGATGCTCGAGCGCCGCCTCCGGCGTCGGCTCCCTGCGCGGCGCGACATTGTCCTTGAGGAAGCCGGTCTCGACATAGACGGGACCGAGCGGCGGCAGATGGTCGCCGAAGAAGGCGACGATGGTCGGCCGCTCGCGCTTCTTGGCCCATTCGATCAGCCGCTTAAGGCCGCGATCGGCATCGGCCGAGCCTTCGGCATAAGAGAGCAGCGATTCCCGCGCCCAGGTGCTGATCGGCGCATCGACCGAGTGGGTCGGATTGTAATAGCGGTAGGGTTCGTAAGGCCCGTGGTTCTGCAGGCTGACGGCGAACATGAACACCGGATCCTCGCTGGCATCGGCCTCGCGGATGATCTCGTCGGTCATCGCGGCGTCGGAGGCCAGCGGCCCGCGCTTTTCCATCGGCGGCAGCGTCTCTTCCGAGCGGAAGTCGCTGAAGCCGAAGTCGGCATAGACGGCGCCCCGGTTCCAGAACCAGTTGGTGCCCGGATGGATGGCGCGCGCCCGGTAGCCCTCGCTCTTCAGGAAGGTCGCCAGCGACGGCGTCGGCGTGCGCACATATTGCTGGTAGGGGATCGAGCCCGCCGGCAGGAAGGCGTTCGAGAAGCCTGTCAGCGCCTCGAACTCGATATTGGCGGTCATGCCGCCGAACTCCGGCGAGAACATCGAACCGGAGCGCAGCGCGCGCACCGTCGGGATCGGATCAGGCTTGATTCTGACGCCGGGAAGCTCGGTCGAATCCCAGAAGGATTCGCTCATCACCACGATGATGTCGGGCTTCTCGTCCGGCACCGAGGCGGTAACTTCGGGACGTACGATCGCGTCCATCGTCTTTTCGGAATAGCCGGGCGGCGCTGACACATGCGCCATCGGCACGTTCATCGCGAAGGCGAGCGCGAAGCCGTTGGAGGCGTAGTTCTCCTTCTGGTCCCACATGATCGGGATGATCTGCAGCCTGTCGCGCGTCCATGAGAAGGTGGCATAGTCCATGATCGAGACGAAGAAGGCGAGCAGCGGCACGGCGAGCGTCAGGCGCGCCAGCCGTCCCTTGCGGCTGAGGATCGGAACGCGGCGGCGCCAGACCCGCCAGCCATAGACGAGCAGTGTCAGACCCGCGACGATCGTCACCGCAAGCAGCGCGGCAGTCCACGGGCGCTCGCGCACCAGAAGCGGCATCAGCGCCATGATCTGGCGTGCGTAGAGGAAATCGGTGGGATAGAGCGGGTCGCCGAGATAGTGCGATTTCTGGTGACCGACAAAGGCCAGCGCCAACGTCAGCGGCGTGACGATCATCAGGCTCTGATGGCTGCGGCCAAGGACGGCGTCGAGGCCGATCAGCACCAGCGCAAAGACGATGATGGTTGTCCAGCCAGGCTTGAACGGCTGCAGGAAGAAGTCGACCGTGCCGAAGAAGTCGCCGCGCACGATCCATTCGATGGCGAACACCAGGAGCGCCGAGGCAAGCAGCGTGGCGAGGCCGTAACGGACGATAGGCCATCTCCGCCCCGGCAGATAGCCGGTGGACGGATCGTCTTCCAAGAATTGCGGCACGGGTTTGCCCGCGCCCTTCCTGATCCTTGCCACGTCGCTTCCCCCGGCCCTTGCCGCGCTTGCTTCCGTTCGCGCTTGGCGTCTTCCACACGCGTCACGCTTCTGTCATCGAAATGTCACGCAAAGCTAGCGCCTGTGGCGGAAATAAGAAGAGCCAGCAAACGATTCGTGAGCGGTTTTCATCAGGTGTGATCGCCAAAAAGCCTTTTGGAACAGGCAACTCGGCCGGTTTTCCGGCTGAAATGGGCGCCGAACTGGCGCCTGCGGGCTTGACTTGGTCGTCCGCCTTGCGTCAGAGGCAGGGAAAAACAAGCCGTTGGAGACGCTGAGATGGCCGTCGCATTCACCTTTCCGGGACAGGGCAGCCAGTCCGTCGGCATGGGCAAGGATCTCGCCGATGCCTTTCCCGAGGCCCGCCGCGTCTTCGAGGAAGTCGACGAGGCGCTTGGCGAAGGTTTGTCGAAACTGATCTGGGAAGGGCCGGAGGAGACGCTGACGCTGACCGCCAACGCCCAGCCGGCATTGATGGCGGTTTCGCTTGCGGCCTTGCGGGCGCTGGAATCGCGCGGCTTTTCGCTGAAGGACAAGGTGTCTTACGTCGCCGGCCATTCGCTCGGCGAATATTCGGCGCTTGCCGCGGCCGGCTTCGTCTCGATTGCCGACGCCGCGCGGCTGTTGCGCATCCGCGGCAATGCCATGCAGGCGGCGGTGCCGGCGGGCGAGGGCGCCATGGCAGCCATCATCGGGCTTGAGCAGGCCGGCGTCGAAGCCGCCTGCGCCGAGGCTGCCAAAGGTTCGGTCTGCCAGATCGCCAACGACAATGGCGGCGGCCAGCTGGTTATTTCCGGCGCCAAGGCGGCTGTCGAGCTGGCGGCGAAGCTGTGCACCGAAAAGGGCGCGAAGCGCGCGCTGATGCTGCAGGTCTCCGCCCCGTTCCACTCAGCACTGATGGCGCCGGCGGCCGAGACCATGCGCGAGGCGTTGGCCGGCGTGGCGAAGAACGCGCCGGTCGTTCCCGTCGTGTCCAACGTGACCGTCACGCCCACAGATGACCCGGATGAGATCGCCCGCCGCCTGGTCCAGCAGGTGACCGGCCGCGTGCGCTGGCGCGAGACGGTGGAATGGTTTGGCGCCAACGGCGTAGCGACGCTTTACGAAGTCGGCGCCGGGAAAGTGCTGTCGGGCCTCGCGCGGCGTATCAACCGCGACATCGCCACCGCCGCCATCGGCACGGCAGCGGAGATCGATGCGGCGCTGGCGGCATTGGGCTAGGAAGATCGAACCATAGGTGCGACATGGCCGGATCAAAGCCAGGCCGGAGCAGAGTCCAGCGCGATTTCGAAGAGTATGAAGACTATCGCCTCTCAGCCGAGGTCGTGGAGCGGATCCGGCTTGGCAAGGAAGATATCCTTAAGGCCCAAGATTTCTGGCATGGCTTGGACGATTTAACGTATACGGAACACACATCGCTCGGGGCGTATTCGCGAAAATGAGGTTGGAAAAATGTTCGAACTGACCGGCCGCAAGGCGCTCGTCACCGGCGCATCGGGAGGCATCGGCGAGGCGATTGCCAGGGTGCTGCACAGCCAGGGCGCCATCGTAGGCTTGCACGGCACCCGTGTGGAGAAGCTGGAAGCCCTGGCCGGCGAGCTCGGCGAGCGCGTAAAGCTGTTTCCGGCGGACCTGACGAACCGCGACGCGGTCAAGGCGCTTGGCCAGAAGGCGGAGGCCGACCTCGAAGGCGTCGACATCCTGGTCAACAATGCCGGCATCACCAAGGACGGCCTGTTCGTGCGCATGTCGGATGCCGACTGGGACCAGGTTCTGGAGGTGAACCTCACCGCCGTGTTCAGGCTAACGCGCGAGTTGACGCATCCGATGATGCGCCGCCGCCATGGCCGCATCATCAACATCACGTCCGTGGTCGGCGTCACCGGCAATCCCGGCCAGACCAACTACTGCGCCTCCAAGGCCGGCATGATCGGCTTTTCCAAGTCGCTGGCGCAGGAGATCGCCACCCGCAACATCACCGTCAACTGCGTCGCCCCGGGCTTCATTGAATCGGCCATGACCGGCAAGCTCAACGACAAGCAGAAGGAAACGATCATGGCGGCGATCCCGACCAGGCGCATGGGCACCAGCGCCGAGGTCGCCTCGGCCGTCGCCTATCTCGCTTCCAATGAGGCGGCTTACGTCACCGGCCAGACCATCCATGTCAATGGCGGCATGGCGATGATCTGAGAACGGTCAGCGACATTCGCTAAGCAAACTGATCGCTGCTTCCGTCCCTCGGTCTCAATAAGTGACCGTGACGACCACCGTGTCGGTGTAGACGCCAACTGACGGCGTTACCTGTGGCGGCACGCGGCCATAGACAGTCAGGTTCTGCGCTACCCCGATTCCGGTTCCGGGGACCGTGCTGCCAGGCGTCGACGAGTCGCCCCAAGGTTGAGTCCGATTAACATCCTTGTATAGGCCATAGGTCACGGTTTCCGCACCCTTCGACATCTTGCGCGCCGTCGGAGGCGAGCCGGTGGTGCCGCCGTTCAGCGAGACGGTATACGCTGCCGCTGGCGTGCAGGTGACCGAAACCTGGCCGGTGGCGTCGACATTGGCACTGAGTGTTCCTGTCGATCCGAAATCGATGTTCTGGGTCGACACGAGGCAATTGGCTGCGACCGTAGCATTTACGGTGAAGGTTGGACTTGGAGCTAGGATACCGGCACCCGAACCACAATCGTTGCCGGTGCTGTAGCGATAGCGGAACTCGACATCTGCACCGGAAAACGTCGACAGATAGATTCCGGGCGGCACCGTTCCCTGGCTACCAAATGCGGCGCCATAAATGGTCGCAGTGCCTGTGGCCGTGCCCAAAGTATTCGGCGTCAACGCCAAAGCCGGCGGGCGGGAGGCATATGCCCATGCATAAGAGCCCCACACCACGCTGCGCGCCGAATCCGAATAGAGCTGATAGTTGAGGGTGTTGGCGCCGCTCAACATCTGGCGGGCCGTCGCAGACGTTGCGCCTCCGGTGCCGGCCCCGAGATTCGGGCAAATCAGGATGCGCTGGCCTGCGGTACCGGTGCAATTCATGCTGATTGTCGCCGTCGAGTTGGTTTGGCTGGTCAACAGCGTATCGACCGGGCCGAAGTCCATGCTGGAAACGCCAAAGGCGCAGCTTTGCGCCCAGGCGAGCGAAGGAATCGGTGCGATGGCTGAGAGGATGATAATGCGCAAGAGAATGACGGTGCGGAGCATTTCTTCTCCTGTTTTCAGCGGCAGGCTACGTCCTTGATTGCCACCTGCTGACCTGGCTGGGGCTTGTAGGGGAAGTCGGCCCGGCATGAGGTACCGTCCAGGCGATCGACCACGACGGCGTTCTGGGAGTTGAGGCCGCGAATGTAGGCTTGACCGTCATAGCCGATGACGAACTCTTCCGAGCCACCTTCGATACGACCTTTCAGGCCGGCCTCCAATGGCTCGCCGTTGCTGTCGACCAGGGTGACCAGCGCCGCTTTCGGCGCTTCCGAGACCCCGAACTTCACTACCACGCCGCTGCGATCGGCCGGCATCACGACTTCCTTGGTGGCCGGAACATCCGCATCGACCGGCAGGTTCTTGGGGTCGATCGAAACCGTGTTCGGCTCATAGGAGTTGAGGCCGGGGACCAGAATACGCCCTTGCCGATTGGTCTTTCCCACCGGCCGGTTCTGGAATTGGACATCGACATCGGGCGCACCGACCTCGACGACGGCGAAAGCATCGTCGATACGGTTGGTTGCAAAGACCCCGCCGCCTGCCACGGCAATCGCACCGTCCATTTGCGCGGTCGCCCGAACATCCTTGCCGTATTGTTGAACGCCGGCCTCGAAGCGCGCGAAGGGCGAGCGGTAGCTCGCCGCGGCCGAACGGTTAGGCGTGTCGCCTTCCGAGGTTCGTACCCGCCAGCCAATGCTGCCCTCTTCCAGCCGCTCCGACTTGGCGATGTCCGCCACGACATTCAGACCATCAGGTCCCTGCTCGACCCCTGCGGAGGCCGTGATATCGTCGCCGAACGGGATGGAGACCCCTGCGAAGATACCGAAACTGCCGCGATCCTCGAGGTCGGTAAAAGCCGTGGCATAGAGGCTGCTTCGTTTGAATATCTGCTGGTTGTAGGAAAGGCCGACAATCTGGCTCTTCTGGCCTTCGGCACTTTCGAGATGCGTGTAGGAGAGATTGAGGCTCGAAAAGTCGAGCGGCGTCGGAACGCTGAGAGTGACCTGGTCGATCGCGCGAGGAACGCCTGCGCTGAAGATCGGAACATTGTCGACATCGGAAAACGTTGGTTCGGCTGTCACCGAGGCGATGTCCTCATAGTCGCCGAAGGCGCGCTGAATTCGGCCGTAGATCGACCAGCCTTCGTAGCTCATCTCCAGCGATGCGTTCACAAGCGAGCCGGTGCGCCCGCCATGATGGCTGCCGGCAACCGCAACCGAAGCCGCGCCATAGGGTCCAAGCGGAAAGGCAGCGCCAACTCCGCCATTGATCAAATCTTCGCCGCCCTCTGCATGGCCCTCAAGTGTCAGCCAGTTGGTGAGACCGTAGCGCGCGGTGGCGACGCCAAACACTCGGCTGTCATAGTCGTCGGATTCGATGCCGAAATTGCGCCGTGGAAATCCAATCTCTGCCGAGAAATCGAGCAGACCCTGGCCCAGCATGTCGCTGGACGTATAGAAGGGGAGCCTGGTTGTGGTCTCCCGGCCGAGACTGTCCCTCAGGACAACCTGCGCTTCCCCGGCGCCGGCAAACACCGGCAGGTTGGTGATCTGGTAGGGGCCGGCCGGGATGTTGCCGGTGTAGGTGCGGACGTTCTGGGTGTAGACTTCGAGCGTCGAGGGTACGGCCGCGGTCCCTCCAAAGGAGGGCAGCGGCAACGTGACCAGATCGGGTCTCAAGGCGAAGTTGCGCTCAGCCTGGATGCCGCCGAGGTAGACGGGCCGCGTCCAGGAAAGTCCGCCGGAGATGAAATCCCCAACCCGATAGGTCATCAGGCGTTTCGGGTCGGAGTAGCTCCAGGTCGTGTTGAGTCGTGTAAATCCTCCAAATTCTCCATCCGAATAACCGGCGATAAAATTCTGGCTGAGCGTGCCGAATGGGCTGAACAGACGTGCGTCGAAGCCGCCCGAGATGCTCTGGAACAGATCGACGTCCTTTTCGAACAATTGGTTGGAGCTCGCGAAAAGCGAATAATTAAGCACTGCGCCATAACCGGACTGCGGCTGAATCCGGTCTTCTTTCTCACCCCCGCCAACGTCGACGATGCGAGCGGCGCGCCCCTCGTTCGTGGTAGTGACGTAAAGGCGTTGGGTTGCTTCGTCGATGCGATAGAACACGCCGGGCAGCCGATCCAGCCGGATCAGACCGTTACCGTCTGCAGCGCTCTCTACCGGCTTCAGGCCGACCTGTGTCAGCTCGTCCGGGGTTGCTGCGAAGCCACCGTCAGGCAATTGCGTGAAGGTGCCGATCAGCTCCGTCGAGACGTCATTGATGAACACCTCGAGATAAAGGTCGCGGCGTTCCGTTTGGGCGGGAGCGGGCTCCGCAATTTGGGATTGCGAATCCTGCGCGTTCGCCGGCAGGAGAGGAAGAAAAGTACCTGCAACGACGATCGCGATCCTACTGCCCTTTGATCGCAACTGGAGCATTGAATGGTCCAAAGTCGCTCTGTGCCTTCAACGCGACAGAGCTTCCGGACAGCGATCTGCTGCTGCCGATCGGCCATTGCATGGTGGCGCCGCCCAACACGTAGCCGACAAGTCCGTTGCGGCTTCCAAGCTTTTTGCCGGCTTGCGTCAGATTGACATTGGACAGCCTCAGGCGGCTTTCACCGTTGTTGCGCGCCGTCAGCACGAGGCTTCGGCCTGTCCGCGACAGGCTGAACGATACGTCAGGGCCCTTTGTGTCCGGGTTGCGAAAGAAAACCGGCACGGAATAACGAAGCACCAGGGTGACCGTGCCGGCCTTCCTTCGCGATGGATCGGGCAATTCGTCCACCAGCACGCGGTAGCTCTCCTCGGAGCGTATGGGGGCTTTGCTCGGGCGGACGATGCGAACCACGTAGTCGGCGTTTGGCCCGAGTTGCGTCGAGGGTGGGCTGGCCACCACATCCGAGGTTGGCTCAAGCTTCTCGACACCGTCCGCCTGACTCCATCTGAAAACGCGAAGCTGCACGTTGATCGGCTGCCTGGCATCGTTGTGCAGATTGAGCACGGCGGCGCTGTCGGGGGCGATCAGCTCCAGACTGGTCGGGGCTACTCTGAGAGAGGCTGCCTGTGAAACGCTCGCGCACAGCAGGAAGAGTGCCGCGGCACCAATGCGTGACAGCAAGGGTCGCATGTCGTTCCTCCGTCGGAATGGTCAGTAGGTTACGGTGATCGCAACCGTGTCCGTGTAGACGCCTGCGGCCGGTGTTGCCTGCGGTGGCACTCGCCCATAAACAGTCAGGTTCTGGACATTGCCGGTGCCGGTCCCGGCGACCGTATCTGTGCCGATTGTGTCCCCCCACGGCTGGGTGCGCCCGCTATCGCGATAGAGAGTATAGTTGACCGTGGCAGCGCCCGGCCCGGTCATTTTGCGAACCGCAACAGTCGCGCCGGCGCCGGCGCCGGCACTCAGACCAACGTTGTAGGTCTGACCCGACGTGCATTGCACGCCGATGGTGCTGGTCTGGTCGACATTGGTGTCGATGACGCCTTTCGAGCCGAAATCCAGGTCGCTCGCGGTCTGGACCTTGCATTCGGCCGTAATGGTGATTCGAACCGTCATGTTGCCTGTAGCGACCGCCGCGACGGCAGGGCCCGCGAGGAATGATTGGCACAGGATAACGGCCGAAGCAGCCAAGGGTAGGATGCGCATCCGGTGCTCCGTCCTCAGGGCCTCCTTTCAACCAGAAAGCCCGGCAGCCAGTACCCGCCCCATATATATCCTCCTATGCCACAGTAGGCATAATGTTTCAATCAAGACCTATGTTGCGACGTGTAGAAACCTTTGCCTGTGCCGCATGATCTGCTCACTTCGATGAAACAGACGCCGAGCGACTAAACTCCAGGAGACTTTTTCTTTCGAGTCTGATTCGCTCTTTCATTGATATTTTTGTGCTGCAATATTAGAGTGTTGGAAAATGATGTATTAGAGTATTATAAAATATGAAATCGGCAGAGACACTCCCTTTGGGTTTTGTTGCATGACCATGATGAAGCCGCCTACGGCGGCATGGCGATGATCTGACGGACCTTGTTGATAATTCTACCCTGCCGGTCATCTGCCACGATTATCTGGCTTCCGGTGCTCGCCTGCTGCAGGTACGCGCCGCTCCGGTCCTCGAAAACTGCACCATATGACTCGGCAGGGCGAATTCCGAACAAGGTCGGGTGGGCTGTGAAAACAGCCATTTCGGCTTGGACGCCCGCCATTTTTCGTGTAATGCGGCCGGCAACCCGGCGGTTCGGGCAAAAACCGGTCCTGTGGCGTTGCGTTTCCCGCAAGACCATCTTTCAGCTTGATTAGCGGCAATCGGCCCGCTAACGAAGACAACACAATGTAAGACGAGGATGCCCAAATGAGTGACACCGCAGAGCGCGTCAAGAAGATCGTCATCGAGCATCTCGGCGTCGATGCCGACAAAGTGACGGAGCAGGCGAGCTTCATCGACGATCTGGGCGCGGACAGCCTCGATACGGTCGAACTTGTCATGGCGTTCGAAGAAGAATTCGGCGTCGAGATTCCGGACGACGCCGCCGAGACCATCCTGACCGTCGGCGATGCCGTGAAGTATATCGACAAGGCCTCGGCCTGAGGCTTTCCGCGGGCATCACCGGGGAGGACCTGCGATGAGGCGTGTCGTCGTCACGGGCCTTGGCCTGGTTTCGCCGTTTGGCATGGGCTTCGAGCACAGCTGGAAGGAACTGCTGACCGGCCGCAGCGCAGCCAAGCGCGTCACCGAGTTCGAAGTGGAGGATCTTGCCTGCAAGATCGCCCACGTCGTTCCGCGCGGTGACGGCTCCAACGGCACGCTCAATCCCGAAGCCGTGCTCGAGCCGAAGGAACTGCGCAAGATCGGCGACTTCATCCTCTACGGCATCGCGGCCGCCGACGAGGCTCTGGCCGATTCCGGCTGGAAGCCCGAGACGCATGAGGATCAGTGCGCTACCGGCGTGCTGATCGGTTCCGGCATCGGCGGCATCGACGGCATCGCGGAGAACGCGATGATCCTGAAGGAGCGCGGTCCGCGCCGCATCAGCCCGTTCTTCATCCCCGGACAGATCATCAATCTGGTCTCCGGCCAGGTTTCCATCCGGCACGGGCTGAAAGGCCCGAACCATGCGGTCGTCACCGCTTGCTCGACCGGCGCTCACGCCATCGGCGACGCCGCGCGGTTGATCATGTGGGGCGACGCCGACGTCATGGTGGCAGGCGGCGCCGAGGCGCCGGTCACGCGGCTCTCCATGGCAGGGTTCGCTGCATGCCGGGCGCTCTCCACCGAGCGCAACGACACGCCCGAAATCGCGTCGCGTCCCTATGACCGCGACCGCGACGGCTTCGTCA
>NZ_RZSC01001309.1:0-901 GCF_003998155.1 Mesorhizobium sp. M1E.F.Ca.ET.063.01.1.1 | reverse complement strand
TTAAAAAGCCCATGGACCGCCGATCTGGACGATGGGGCGCTGAAAATGTTCAATCGAGCGATGATGGATCGCCTGTCCTCGGCATTCTTGTCCCGCCGCGATTTCCTGGGCCTGGCGGCTGGCCTTGCCGCGACTTGCGCCCTGCCGCGCTCGGCCTTCGCCCAGACCGGCCGGCGCATCCAGCCGATCGACGCAACCTTCCTGTTCATCGCCGACATCCATGCCTGCCGCATGGCGAGCGGGCTCAGCCCGCATTGCGCGCAGGAGGGCAAGACCGACGCCGCACTTCTGCGCAACGTCGCGGCGCTGAATGCGATCGCCGACAAGAAATGGCCGGTCGAGATCGGCGGTGTCGCAACCGGCCTGCATTCGGCCGGCACACGCATCGGCACGCCGCTCGGCCTCGTCACCGGCGGCGACATCACCGACGATGGCGGCGGCCAGGTCACCGAGCCCAGCGAAGGCACGCAACTCCTGCAGTTCAGCCAGCGCTACCAGCAAGGCATCGGGCCGGACCGCGTCCACATTCCGGTCTATGTCGGCCTCGGCAATCACGACCTCGACCAGAACGGCTCGCCGCCGCATGTCGACTGGTACCGGCGCGAGTTGCGCGACTATGTCGAGGTCAACCATCGCCCCGGCGTGTTCTTCAAGCCGCCGGTGCCGGCAACCGAGTACGACGTCGACACCGACTGCTATTCCTGGGACTGGGGCGGCCTGCATCTCGTCCAGACGCATCGTTTCGCCGGCGACACCGGCCATGGCGCGATGAGCAGCCTGCCGTGGCTGAAGCAGGATCTGGCGACCTATGCCGGCGACGGCCGCCCGGTGATCCTGTTCCAGCATTATGGCTGGGACACTTTTTCGACGGAGCGCTGGGATCCGGCAAAACGCATTTACG
>NZ_RZSC01001308.1:0-902 GCF_003998155.1 Mesorhizobium sp. M1E.F.Ca.ET.063.01.1.1 | reverse complement strand
TCGCGTGCAGGCTCGTGCTCATCGAGATCCCAATCGAGATCATCGGCGGCGGCCTGATGGCCGGTGTGGCCCGCCCGCTGCGGTGCCGAAGCGGGTTCCTTGGCGACTGGCATCGGGGCGGCTGCAATGGGGGCGGCCGGAGCCGGAGCGGCCGGAATGGGCCGCGCGGTCATGGCGCCGAGCAACGCGTTGAGTTCGTCTTCCAGGCTCCGCTCGCTGCTGGTCGCAGCCGGCTTGGCCGGCTCGACTGCGGCGACCGGCGGAACCGGCGCCGATACGGCCGCAGCAGGCTCGGCGAATGACGGCTCAGCCGCGGCGGCTGGCTCGACAGCGGGAACTTCCGGCTCCTCGGCAAGAGCATCACCGAAGTTGAGTTCGAAATCGTCTTCGATGACCTGATCGGCTGCGGCCTCGTGATCGGCGACGGGTTCAGGATCGACGGCGGGGGCCTCCGCCTCCTCGGCAAGAGCGTCACGGAAGCTGAGCTCGAAATCGTCTTCGACGACCTGATCCGCAGATGCTTCGTGGTCGCCAACAGGCTCGTAATCGGCGACGGGTTCGGGATCGGCTGCGAAATGCGCAACTTCCGCAGGCGCCTCGGCGGCCTCCAGCTGCTCGTCCTCGACAGCCGTCGGCTGCTCGTCCTCGACAGACTGCGGCCGCTCGTCATCGACCGACAGCTCCTGTTCCAGGATCAGCTCCTGCGGCTGATCGAAACCCAAATCGACGTCGGACATTACCTGATCGAATTCGGCCTGATCTACCTGGCTGTCGAAATCTTCGTCGGCGATCGATTGCTCGGCAGCGGCGTGAGCTTCCACCGGCTGAACATCGGCGGCCCCGGGGTGCTGCTCGATCTCGCGGTCGTCGAACGCCAGTTCGTCCTCGAGCGACATCTGCAC
>NZ_RZSC01001307.1:0-908 GCF_003998155.1 Mesorhizobium sp. M1E.F.Ca.ET.063.01.1.1 | reverse complement strand
AGGCCCTGGATCATGCCCGGCGTCATCGCCGGCGGGCTGTTCGCTTTCGCCGTTTCGTTCGACCAGTTCGTGGTCTCGTATTTCCTGTCGACACCCGGCCAGACGACGCTGCCGGTCGAAATCTATGCCGCGATCCGCAAAGGCTTCACGCCCGAGATCAATGCGGTCTCGACGATCATCATTGTCGTGTCGATGGCGCTGATGCTGCTTACGGCGCGCTTCTTCAAGTTCGGCGGAGAGAAGTAATGGCAGGCGTCCAGGTCGCGAACGTCTCCCGCAGTTTTGGCGCGCACAAGGCGCTGGACAATGTCTCGATCGACTTTCCGGACGGCGGCTTCTATGCGTTGCTCGGGCCTTCAGGCAGCGGCAAGACCACGCTGCTGCGCCAGATCGCCGGCTTCGACTTTCCGGATGCCGGGCGCATTGCCATCGGCGGCGAACTCGCTTTGCGGCCTGTCGTAGATCTCCTCCGGCGGCCCCTCCTGCACCAGCCTGCCGTCGCGCAGGATGCCGATGCGGTCGCTCATCGTCAGCGCCTCCTCCTGGTCGTGGGTGACGAAGATGGTGGTGATGCCGATCTCGCGCTGGATGCGCTTCAACTCGATCTGCATGTCGACGCGCAGCGCCTTGTCGAGCGCGCCGAGCGGCTCGTCCAGCAACAGCACGCGCGGCTTGGTGACGATGGCCCGCGCCAACGCCACGCGCTGGCGCTGGCCGCCGGAAAGCTGGTGCGGACGGCGGCCGCCGAGCTTGCCGAGCTTGACGAGGTCGAGCGCGCGCTGCACCTCAGTGGCGATCGTCGCCTTGGGCTCACCGCGCACCGACAGGCCGAAGGCGACATTGTCGGCGACGCTCATGTTGGGAAACAGCGCGTAGTTCTGGAACACCATGCCGATGCGCCGCTTCTC
>NZ_RZSC01001306.1:0-910 GCF_003998155.1 Mesorhizobium sp. M1E.F.Ca.ET.063.01.1.1 | reverse complement strand
TCTCGGTATGATAGACGCTGGCGGATGACGGCTGCCGTTTGGCCCTGCGGAAATTGCCAAGCCAAGGCAGCCTCATGCTTCAAAGCCCCGTTCCATCCTTCAGCCGCTTTACTGCCTCCAAGGCGGGCAAGCAACCAGCGGCAGGGAGCGTTAAGGCGAGCGACGGCTCTGCTTGCGCGATTCCGGACGGAAAATCGCCGCGCACTTTCCTGGAATTGCCTCTAAATCTGCGACGTCAGTTCGGCCGGGAAATCGTCATTGGCGGCATCGCGCATGGCGGCGAGGCTGCGATTGTCGAGAACCTCGGCGATCGCCTGGCGCACTTCCAGCATCATGTGGCGGACCTGGCATGTCGCCTCGTCGCAATCCTCGCAGCGCTGATATTGCGTGCGGCTGGCGCAGGGGATCGGCGCCAGCGGCCCGTCCAGCACGCGCACGACATGGCCGATCTTGATCTCGGACGCGGGCCTGGCGAGGCGATAGCCGCCTTCCTTGCCCTTGCGGCTCTGCACGAAGCCGGCGTTGCGCAGTTCGCCCAGGATGGCATCCAGGAACTTCTTCGGGATGTTGTTGGCGACCGCTATGTCGTTGACGAATGCAAGCTGGCCAACCGGCAGGCTGGCAAGATGCACGAGGGCCTTGAGGCCGTATTTGCCTTTTTTGGTCAGCATGCCCGATTCAGTTCATCAAACCCCAATCGCCTGCATCTGGCGGTTGTTTGTGTGCAAATCATGACAGTTTGGCCCCTGAATGTTGTTTGGCCCAACAATTTGCGAGCACAGGTTTAGGCACAAACGCGTTGATTCTTCGTAACGTTCTTCACAGAGGACTCGGGATTCGGCCGGCGATTCAATCCCGCCCGCCGGCACAAAGAAAGCCGACAAAGGCCGGCTCTCCTGCGCTCTATGAT
>NZ_RZSC01001305.1:0-915 GCF_003998155.1 Mesorhizobium sp. M1E.F.Ca.ET.063.01.1.1 | reverse complement strand
GCATGAGGTAGAGGTCGATGGAGTCGGTGCCGAGCCGCTTCAGCGAAGCGTCGACGGCGCGCATGATGTTCTTGCGGCCATTGCCGCCGGCATTCGGATTGCCCGGTTCCGAATTGAAGGTGAATTTGGTGGCGATCACCGCCTTGTCGCGCAAGCCCCGCTCGGCGACGAATTCGCCGAGCCAGGTCTCGGCGGTGCCGCCGGTATAGAGGTCGGCGGTGTCGAAGAAATTGCCGCCGGCCTCGACGTAAGCGTCGAACATGGCGCGGGCGGTATCCCTGTCCGTGCCCCAGCCCCATTCGGTGCCGAAGGTCATGGTGCCCAGCGCCATCCGGCTGACGCGCAGGCCGCTGTTGCCGAGCGTGTAATAGGTCATGCTCATGATGTTCTCCGATCGTGTTTGATGCCGGCTTATCGGCCGGGGGTCGCCTTGACCCAGGGATTGCCGCGCTCATGCGTCATGCGGAAGGTGAAGCCGTCGACCTTCCAGCCGGCAGCCGAGCGGGTCAGGCGGTGCTCATAGGTGCCCCAGACTTCCCAGAGCGGGTCGCCGTTGCCTTCCAACCTGTTCCAGGCATAGCCGTTGGAAAGGACGGTCGCCTTGTCGCCTTCGATGGCGACCTGGTGGTTCGTGCGCAGATGCAGGCTGGTCTTGCTTCCCTTGAGATTTGCCGCCCAGGCGCCGATCAGGGCGGCAGAGGCGATAGTGGCGGCAGGCTGCCCGGAAAGGCTGCTGAAATCGGCGGCGACGTAGTCGGCGAAATAGCTGCGGGCAAGCTTCCAGTCCTGCGCATCGACGGCGCGGTCGATGGCATCCGCGATACGGATGACGGCGCGCTCGTCGGCGAACGCCTGCCAGCCCGTTGGTTCGGCTCCGCCGGCATCGACCGCGCCGTCGATGCGCAGGACTGGAAG
>NZ_RZSC01001304.1:0-915 GCF_003998155.1 Mesorhizobium sp. M1E.F.Ca.ET.063.01.1.1 | reverse complement strand
GATGCGCTGGAGGGCGAGGTGAAGGCGGCGATCCAGTCGATCCCCGAGGCGAAACGCGTGGTCATAACCTCGCATGACGCCTTCGGCTATTTCGAGCACGAATACGGACTGACGTTTCTGGCGCCGCAGGGCATCTCGACTGATTCCGAGCCTTCGGCCGCCGACGTCGCCAAGCTGGTTGAGCAGATCAAGCAGGATAAGGCGGCCGCGATCTTCATCGAGAACATCACCAATCCGCGGCTGATCGAGCAGATCGCCGGCGAAACCGGCGTCAAGGTCGGCGGCACGCTCTATTCGGACGCGCTGTCCGGTTCCGACGGCCCGGCTTCGACCTATATCGACATGATGCACAACAACATCACGCAGATCAAAGGCGCGATCCTGGGAAGCTGAGCCGAGCTCGTCGGGCTTGCGCGGCGAAACGGCCAACGCCGCCTTTTCCAGCCGGACCATTTCCGGCTGGATTCCCATGCGAAAAAGTCTATCTGCTGAATGATGATCTCCTGATCGACGCGGATTGACCTTTCCATGACCGTCTTCACGCCTTTCCAGTCCCTGCTTGGCGGAACCCTCATCGGCCTGTCGGCCGTGCTGCTGATGGCGTTGCATGGCCGTATTGCGGGAATGACAAGGATACTGACCGGCGTTATCCCGCCAGTGTCCGCCGACTGGAAGTGGCGCGCTGCCTTTCTCGCCGGCGCAATCGGCGCCCCGTTGCTGATCCGGCTCGCCGGCAAGGATATCGAATTCAATGTGCCGGTGCCGACGCTGGCCCTTGTCGTCGGCGGCTTTCTCGTCGGTGTCGGCGTGCATTTCGGCGGCGGTTGCCCGAGCGGACACGGCATTTGCGGCAGCGCGCGATTGTCACCGCGCTCGTTCGTCGCCGTGGCGTCCTTCATGGCCACCGCCTTCGTC
>NZ_RZSC01001303.1:0-916 GCF_003998155.1 Mesorhizobium sp. M1E.F.Ca.ET.063.01.1.1 | reverse complement strand
GGCTTTCGATCGCGGCGCGGGCGACTCCCGCCTTGTCGAGCTTTTCGGGATCGCGGCCGACGATGCGCGAGACGGCGATGCGGCCAAGCGTCAGGCCGCCGGTCTCCAGCGCGTCGGCGACGTCCTCGACATGCTCGGCAAGGCTCTTCTGCGACAGCAGCGAGGAGGCGAGGATAGCGGCAATGACGAGGCCGGACGGGAAGATCAGCCAGAGCAGGACATGCAGCGTCAGGCCGATGGCGGCCGGCACGAGCACGATGATCAACAAAGCCTGGACGCCGCGGCGGCGACGCAATTCGTCGGAATCGGTTGCGCGGTTGAGCCTGCGATCGAGAAAGGATATCAGCCTGCCGATCCAGGTTACCGGATGGCCGATGGCGTTGAACAGCCATTCCGGATAGCCAAGGGTACGTTCAACGGCAAGTGACAGGAAAGCGATCAGGATCGACATGAAGCTTCTTGATGGAGCGATTGCTGCGGTGGATCACGGCGGATCCCTTGGCCGGGCGAGCGCGCTCTTCCCCCACGCGCCACGGCCTTTCGTCGACCTCTCGACAGGTATCAATCCGCACTCCTACCCGCTTTTCGAATTGCCCGCCACCGCTCTGTGGCGATTGCCGGAATCCGAACGACTGCGCGAATTGACCGAAATCGCCGCCACCGCCTACGGGGCGCCATCGGCGGCGCATGTCGCGCCCGCGCCCGGCACGCAGATCCTCCTGCCGCGCGTCGCTTCGCTGGTGAAGCCCGGCAAAGCGCTGGTGCTCGGTCCTACCTATGCCGAGCACGCTCGGGCCACTGCGATCGCGGGCCATGCGGTGGCGGAGGTGGACAATTTCGATGCCCTGGCGGATGCGGACCTTGCGGTGCTGGTCAACCCGAACAACCCGGACGGGCGAGTAGTCGAGCGGGATCG
>NZ_RZSC01001302.1:0-918 GCF_003998155.1 Mesorhizobium sp. M1E.F.Ca.ET.063.01.1.1 | reverse complement strand
GGTGAACCGGGGTGGGGGGCCGACAGCGTGCGCCCGCCCGGTAATGCCCCCACCCCGCTCCGCTTCGCGGATCGACTTGCCGGGGCGAGCCACGTGTCTCGCCCGTCCTTCGGACCCCCGCAAGGGGGAGGGTAAAAGCTGATGGGCGCCTATATCCTGCGCCGCATTCTTCTGATGATCCCGACGCTGTTCGGCATCATGGCGATCTCCTTCGCCGTCATCCAGTTCGCTCCGGGCGGTCCGGTCGAGCAGGTCATCGCCAGGCTGACCAATCAGGGCGGCACCGATCGCCTCGGCGGCGGCGGAGGCGATGCCGGCGCCACCAATCTCGATGTCGCCGGCGATGTCAGCTCGAAATATCGCGGCGCTCAAGGGCTGGACCCGGAATTCATCAAGAAGCTCGAAAAGCAGTTCGGCTTCGACAAGCCGCCGCTCGAGCGCTTCGGCATGATGCTGTGGAACTATGCCCGCTTCGATTTCGGCGACAGCTATTTCCGCGACATCTCCGTGCTCGACCTGATCCTGGAAAAGATGCCGGTGTCGATCTCGATCGGACTGTGGATCACGCTTCTGTCCTACCTGATCTCGATCCCGCTCGGCATCCGCAAGGCGGTGCAGGACGGCTCGACATTCGATGTCTGGACGAGCGGCATCGTCATTGTCGGCTACGCCATCCCCGGCTTCCTGTTCGGCATCCTTCTGATGGTGCTGTTTGCCGGCGGCTCGTTCTGGGATTGGTTCCCGCTGCGCGGCATCGTTTCCGACAATTGGGACCAGTTGTCCTGGCCGGACAAGATCCTCGACTATTTCTGGCACATGACGCTGCCGCTCACCGCACTTGTGCTGTCGGCTTTCGCCACGACGACGCTTTTGACCAAGAACTCCTTCCTTGAAGAAATCCGCAAGCAATATGTGGTG
>NZ_RZSC01001301.1:0-921 GCF_003998155.1 Mesorhizobium sp. M1E.F.Ca.ET.063.01.1.1 | reverse complement strand
TGTTGCATTTTGGAGGCTGAGCCCGGGAGCGGGCGGATTTTCGCACGCAGGCTCATGCTTTTGCGCGACAAGCGCCTGATTTCCGTGCATTGGCCTTTCATTCTGCACAATCGTCGGGACAATGGCGCCTGATCTGGAGGATTCGGAATGCACCTCAAACGGCTGTTTCTCATTGCAGTTTGCGCGCTTGCCGCTTTCGCCGGGGCGCCGGCCGTCAGACAGGCATCGGCCGAGGACGCCGCCAAGCCGGCAGACCCCGGCCTCTCCGACGTGCTGACCGATCTGCTGCATGGCGTCGAAGGCGAGAACGCCACCTCGGGCCCTGACAAGCGCGTGCCGTTCGGCCGCGAGGAGGTGCAGCTTTCCTTCGCGCCGCTGGTCAAGCAGACGGCGCCTGCCGTGGTCAATGTCTACGCCTCGCAGACCGCCAAGGTGACCTCGCCCTTCGAGGGCGATCCCTTCTTCGAGGAGTTCTTCGGCCGCGCCCAGCCGCGTGCGCAGTCCTCGCTGGGCTCCGGCGTGCTGGTCGATCCGAGCGGCGTCATCGTCACCAACTACCATGTCATCAAGGACGCCGACGAGGTAAAGGTCGCGACCGCCGACGGGCGCGAGTTCACCTCGAAGGTCATGCTGAAGGACGAGACGCTCGATCTCGCCGTGCTCAAGATCTCGGCCGACAAGCCGTTCCCGGTGATCGCCATCGGCGATTCGGATGCGCTCGAGGTCGGCGACCTGGTGCTGGCCATCGGCAATCCGTTCGGCGTCGGCCAGACCACCACCAGCGGCATTGTTTCTGCACTTGCCCGCAGCCATATCGGGGTCTCGGATTCCGGCTATTTCATCCAGACCGACGCCGCCATCAATCCCGGCAATTCCGGTGGCGCGCTGATCAACATGGGCGGCCAACTGGTCGGCATCAAC
>NZ_RZSC01001300.1:0-924 GCF_003998155.1 Mesorhizobium sp. M1E.F.Ca.ET.063.01.1.1 | reverse complement strand
CATGCATGTCGACGCCGAGCGCGAGGTGGTCCACTCGCTTCCCGTCGGCTTCTCGCTCGACGTCGAACGCGGCATGCGCGATCCGCGCGGCATGGTCGGCGACGCGCTCGGCGTCGACATGCATGTGCTGACCGGCGACGCCGCGCCAATGCGCAATCTGGAGCTCTGCATCAACCGCTCGCATCTTTCGGTCGAGCGCATGGTGGCGACGCCCTATGCCAGCGGCCTCGCGGCCCTGGTCGACGACGAGCTCGAAATGGGCGCTGCCTGCATCGACATGGGCGGCGGCACCACGACGATCTCCGTGTTCTCGGAAGGCAAGTTCGTGCATGGCGACGCCATCGCCATCGGTGGCAACCATGTGACGCTCGACATGGCCAAGGGCCTGTCGACTTCGCTCGACGCGGCTGAACGGCTGAAGGTGATGCACGGCTCGGCGCTGCCCGGCAGCGCCGACGACCGCGACCTGGTTTCCATCCAGCCGATCGGCGAGGAAGGCGAATTGCCGCTGCAGATCCCGCGCTCGGTGATGACGCGCATCATCCGCGCCCGCATCGACGAGACGCTGGAGCTGTTGCGCGACCGGTTGAACAAGTCGGGCTACGGCAACGCCGTCGGCAAGCGTGTCGTTCTCACCGGCGGCGCCAGCCAGTTGGCGGGCCTGCCGGAGGCAGCGCGCCGCATCCTCGGGCGCAATGTGCGCATCGGCCGCCCGCTCGGCGTGGCGGGTCTGCCGGAAGCGGCCAAGGGGCCGGCGTTCTCGACCCCGGTCGGGCTTATGATCTACCCGCAGATGGCGAGCTTCGAGAGCCATTCGGCGAAAGGACTTTCCGGTTTCAGGATGACCGGAACGGGCGGAAAACTGCATCGCATGAGTCAGTGGTTGAGAGACAGTTTTTAATTTGACGGGGACAGCCCCATAGG
>NZ_RZSC01000012.1:0-27808 GCF_003998155.1 Mesorhizobium sp. M1E.F.Ca.ET.063.01.1.1 | reverse complement strand
ACCCACGACTTCAACGTCGAGGAGATGTTGAAGTTGATGAAACCGGTCGCAAGGATCACGGTGTCGGCGGCAAAGAGCTCGTCGAGCACGGCGTCGGAAACCCCGACGACTTCGGCCTGACGCGGTGTGCGGGCTTCGGCCGGCGTATAGATGCCGGTGGCATAGTCGGGGTCGATATGCGGCAGCGGGTTGGCAACCAGATCGCGCACGACAAGCGTGTTCGACGGATCGGCGGCAACCAGCTTCTGAGCAAGGTCGGTAGCGACGCGGGTCGAATGCGAAGCAGCGCCGCGCGGGCTGGAGGTAACAAGCAGAATAGACATGGCGGTGTCCCCTTGGGGTTGGATTGAAACTTTCCCCGCCAATATGGGATTGCGGCTCTATCTGGAAAACTGGTATAGTTTGCATGGTATCCATCTAAAGTATGGATTGATCATGCAGCCCAATCCAACGCTCGACCAACTTCAGATCCTGGTGGCGGTGGCCGACACCGGCAGTTTCTCGGCCGCCGGGCGCAAGCTCAACCGGGCGCAGTCGGTGGTGAGCTACGGCATCGCCAATCTCGAAGCGCAGCTCGGCCTGAAGCTGTTCGAGCGCGAAGGTATGCGCGAGCCGCAGCTGACCGATGTCGGCAAGGCCATGCTGGAGGACGCGCGGCGCATGATCGGCGTCCTGCAGCGCATCCGCTCGCGCGCCGATGGCTACCGGCAGGGACTGGAGGCGGAGGTGACCGTATCGGTCGACGTGGCGCTGCCTTCGCCAGCCCTGGTGCGGGTGCTGAAAGCCTTCGAGGCGCAGTTCCCGGCGGTGATGCTGCGGCTTTATATCGGCTCGCTCGGCCTGATCGTCGATCAGGTCGTCAATGGCCAGTCAGATCTCGGCTTCGGCGGACTGATAGGCGATGCCGATGTCAATCTGTTGCGCATCGGTTTCACCTCGATGGTGCCGGCGGCGGCACCCGACCACCCGCTGACGAAACTGCCGAAACCTGTGGCCATCGAGGATCTGCGCGAGCATATCCAGCTCGTCGTCTCCGACCAGTCGGAGCGGACGCGCGGCCGCGACTATGGCGTCTTTGCCTACCGCACCTGGCGATTGACGGATGTGCGCACCAAGCACGCGCTGATGCGCGAAGGTCTTGGTTGGGGCGGCCTGCCGCGCTGGCTGATTGCCGACGATCTCGCCAGCGGCCGGCTGGTCGAGCTCGATCTCGAACCCTATCGCGAGGTGCGCTCGCCGCTCTATGCTATGCACCGCAGCGACCGCAGCCCGAAGCCAGCGGCGTCCTGGCTGATCGATGAGTTCAAGCGGCAGCTCGGCTGCTTCAACGAGCTGGAGCCGGGTGTTTGGACGGAGGAGGGGCCGGAGACAAGCCGTCCATGAGCGCTATAAGCACGGCGCGATAATCCTCCTCTGATGCGCCGGCCTCGATGGCAAGTGCTGCCCGGTCGAAGGTGGCGGCCAGCAAAGCGGTCAGTGCCTCAGCCGGTAATCGGGTCATCGCTCGCGCCCGCATCGCGGCGACAAGCCCCTCGCGCAGCGAGCGGTTGCCGTGGCGGTTGTCGATGTCGTCCATCGCCGCGCGGCCAAGCACGGCTGGGCCATCGAGCAACAAAAGCCGCGTGCGGCCGGGTGCGCGCATTGCCGCGAGATAGGCGTCGGAGCCGGCGATCAAGGCATCGCGGGCGGATAGCGACGGCGCCGAGGCGCGATCGATCTCCGCCGCCACTGTCGCTGCCTCCTGCTCGACGACAGCGGCGAACAACGCCTGCTTGTCGGCAAAGTGATGGTAGAGCGCACCGCGTGTCAGGCCGGCGGCGGCGGCGATCTCCGGCGTGCCGGTCTCGGCATAGGATTTCTCCGTAAACAGTCTTCGCGCCGCGCGGATCAGATCGGCCCGCGTCGCTTCGGTGCGGTCCCGATTGGAGCGGCGTCCAGACTCTCGTTGCATACATGCAGCCTGTATGTTATTGCATTTACATACAGACTGTATGTTATGTGGTAGGAGAAAGAAAGATGAAGACGACGAGCTACTATCCGGTGCTGATGACCGGCGATGTCGCGGGCACGGCGGACTTCTATATCAAGCATTTCCGCTTCGAGCCGCTGTTTACAAGCGGCTGGTATGTGCATCTGCGCTCGAGCGAGGACAGGCGGGTCAATCTCGGCATCGTCCAGGGCGACCACGAGACGATTCCCGAACAGGGGCGCGGACGGACCTCCAGCCTGCTGATCAATTTCGAGGTGCGCGACCCCGATGCGGTCTATGAGCGTATCGTTGCCGCTGGTCTGCCGGTCCTTCATACATTGCGCGACGAGCCCTTCGGCCAGCGCCATTTCATCACCAGGGATCCAAACGGCGTGCTGATCGACGTCATCAAGGCAATCCCTCCCAGCCCCGAATTTCAGGTGCAATTTGTAGAGGGATCAACGGCCAGCTGGGCGATAGCCGGTGACGGCGGGCCTAGCCGTTCCTTGCCACCGGCGTCACCACGACCTGGCTGACGCCGCTGCGGCGCACGACGGTGCAAAGCGTCTCGCGGCCGATGCGCTCGGCATCGAGCATGCGCACGAGGTCGTCGACGCCGGTGACCGGCCGGCCGTCGATAGCGGCGATGATGTCGCCTTCCTTCAGGCCGGCCTTCGCGGCGGGGCCGTTCTTCTCGACGCTGCGCAGACGCACGGCCGTGTTGGTCGAGACCTGCGACAGCAGCGCTGCCCGGCGCGGCAGATTGGTCGTGTCGGCCGAAACACCGATGAAGGCGCGGCGCACGCGGCCGAAGCGGATGATCTCGGAGATGACGAAATTGGCGGTGTTGGAGGCGACCGCGAAGGCGATGCCCTGCGCGCCGTGGATCATGGCGGTGTTGACGCCCATCACTTCGCCCGTCGACGACACCAGAGGCCCGCCGGAATTGCCGGGGTTGAGCGCCGCATCCGTCTGGATGACGTCGTCGATCAGCCTGCCGGTCGAGGCGCGCATCGAGCGGCCGAGCGCCGAGACGACGCCGGCGGTGACGGTCCATTCAAAACCGAGCGGATTGCCGATCGCGATCGCGATCTGGCCGCGGCGCAGGCGCTTGGAATCGCCGAGCGGCGCGACGTCGGCGAAGCTGCCGTCGGCGCGCACCAGCGCGATGTCGGTGTCGGGATCGCGGCCCAGCACATGGCCTTCGCGCGCGGCGCCGTCGGGCATCGTAACCCGCACGGCGCGCGCGTCGCCGACGACATGGAAGTTGGTGACGACCAGCCCGTCCTGGGCGATGACGAAGCCGGAGCCATGGCCGCCGGCGCCGATGCGCTCGATGCGGCACACGGCTGGGCCGATGCGATCGACGGCATCGGCGACGGTGGCCGAATAGGCATCGAGCAGGGTGTCATCGGATTGGAGCTTTTCGGCGGCGAAGGCCATCGGCGTGTTCCCGTGTGATGTGGCGGAACGATGTTTTTCTTTTGTGCGTGTCGTTGCCCAAAACCGCGCGGCGCTTTTGGGCGACACGCACTATATGTGCGGAGCGGCCGCATTTGCCGCGACCTGACCAGATGGCCAGTCCAGCAGCCGACTAGCCGTCAGGCGAGTACCAGCGGGCGCGTCATGGAGCGATATCTGGGTCACAGAACCCAGGAGATGATTGATATGAGCAACTTCAACCTCAGCGCATTTTCAGACGCCATTGCCGATGTCGCGGCAGCCGCCGCTCCGGCGCTGGCGAGCTTCGCAACGCATCACCACCGCACGGCCAGCGCCTTCCACTGGCGGGACGGCTACTTCGTCGCCGCCGAGGAGGCGGTCGAGGCCGGCGAGGAAATCGAGCTGACGCTGGCTTCCGGCGAAACCGTCAAGGCGGAACTCGTCGGCCGCGATCCTTCGACGGGCGTTGCCCTGCTGAAGCCGGCTTCCGCCCAGGCCGGTCTGCCGCAACTGCCTCAGGCCGCTGCCGTGCGTCCCGGCCACGTGGCGATCGCCGTCGGCAGCAGCGAAGGGGCTGCGCTTGCGGTGTTCGGCACGGTCGGCGAGGTCGGGCCTGCCTGGCGCTCTATGCGCGGAGGCACCATCGATCGGCGCATCAATCTCGCCATCAATACCGGCGGCCGCTTCGAGGGTGGTCCGGTGCTCGACGCCAAGGGCGGCCTGATCGGCATGCTCCTGTTCGGGCCGCGGCGGCGGGCGCTGGTCATGCCCTATGAGACGATCGAGCGGGCAGTGGCGACGCTGCGCGAAAAGGGCCATGTCGCGCGCGGCTATCTCGGCGCCGGGCTGCACCCGATCCGCAACGGCGACACCCACGGCGCGATGGTGATGAGCCTTGACGACAGCGGTCCGGCCAAGGGCGCCGGCCTGCATGTCGGCGACATCATCGTCGCTTGGAATGGCGAAGCGGTGCGTGGGCCGCGCGAATTGATCCGCAAGCTCGGGCCTGACAGTGCCGGCGCAACCGTGACGCTCGGTATCATGAGCGGCGGCGCTGAGCGGGACGTTTCGATCACCATCGGCGAGAAGCCGCTGAGCTGAGAGGGGCGATGCCAGGCAGCGCGACACAAACGATTGCGAGACCGGAGCCGGCAACCCACCGGCTGACGGTGCTGATCGCGCTCGGCGATGCTGAGCGCGCCGAGCAACTGGCCGATGCGCTTGGCGCCAGCGACGACCTGCTGCCGGCGTTTGGCGAAAGCGGCGCCGGCCAGACAGCGGACGTCGCCGTGATCGATGAGGCGGCTTTGGCAAACCGGGCCATTGCTTCGAATACGCCTGCCGTTCTGCTTTCCCGGCGCATCCGCCGCGAACAACTGCCCGGCAATGTGCTCGCCGTGTTGCCGCCCTTCGCGGATGGCCTGCTGGTCGCCGCCGCGGCGCGGTTGGCGGCGTCCGGTTATCGCGTTACCAGTGGCGGGTCTGCAGAAATTGCCGCGCGAGGCGATTTCCACGGTGAGCTGTCGGAAGAGGAAGCGCACGACGACAACCAGACCCGCGCGGCGTTGTCGCCGCGCGAGGCGGAGGTGCTGGCGCTGCTGGCGGAAGGCGCGCCCAACAAGGTGATCGCCAGGCGGCTCAACATTTCGGTGCACACGGCGAAGTTCCACGTCGCCGCGATCCTGATCAAGCTCGGCGCCGCCAACCGCACCGATGCGATCGCGATCGCCATGCGGCAGGGATTGGTCCTGGTCTAGACCTCCCTGGGCGCGACGTTGCGTAATCTCGAACTGGCCCCTTGGGCCTTGCGTCAGGCTAGTCCACCGCGCAAGTTGCCCCCCTGTTGCTGAGGGAGGCTAAGGATGTCGCTCAAGGGAAAGACGCTGTTCATCTCGGGCGGGTCGCGCGGGATTGGGCTGGCGATCGCGCTGCGCGCGGCGCGCGACGGCGCCAATGTGACGATCGCCGCCAAGACCGCTGAACCGCATCCGAAACTGCCGGGCACGATCTACACCGCCGCTGAAGAAATCGAGCAGGCCGGCGGCAAGGCGCTGCCGATGCTCTGCGACATCCGCGACGAGGCTCAGGTCGCCGATGCGGTAGCAAAGACCGTCGAGCGGTTCGGCGGCATCGACATCTGCGTCAACAATGCCAGCGCCATCCAGCTCACCGGCACGCTGGAAACCGACATGAAGCGCTACGACCTGATGCACCAGATCAATACGCGCGGCACCTTCCTGGTCTCCAAAATGTGCATTCCGCACCTGAAGTTGGCAAAGAATCCTCACATCCTGAATCTGGCGCCGCCGCTCGACATGAAGGCCAAGTGGTTCAAGAACCATGTCGCCTACACCATGGCCAAGTTCGGCATGTCGATGTGCACGCTGGGCATGAGCGCCGAGTTCGCCGGCGCCGGCATCGCCGTCAATTCGCTCTGGCCGATCTCGACCATCGACACCGCTGCGGTGCGCAATCTGCTCGGTGGCGCGACGGTGGCCGCGATGAGCCGCTCGCCCGACATCATGGCCGATGCGGCGCGTGCGATCTTCCTGCGCCCATCGCGCGAGGCGACGGGCAATTTCTATATCGACGAGGAGGTGCTTCGCGCCGAGGGCGTCACGGATTTTTCCATCTATGCGCCGGGCGCAAAGGGGCCGCTGGCCGGCGACTTCTTCGTGCCGGACGAGGTGTTCGCGAACTCGCGGACGAACGTCAAAAGAATCTACTGACGGGTTGCAGCCGTCTCGCTCCACCTCGGCCTTCTTGCCCTTGGCCCGCGCAAACCAAAAAGCCCCGCCGGAGAGGGGGGCCGGCGGGGCTCATGTGTCCCGCTGGAGTCGGGACAGGGCAGGGAACGCCCTGGCTAGAATCTGGGTGCCGCAATGCGGCGATTCAATGAGCGTGGCGGCATAAGCAGGACAATTCTTCTTGAATTTTCAATGAAAAGGCCCGTCCGGATCCGGACGGGCCTCGTCTTGCCGCGCTGATTCCGAAAATCGGGTCAGGATCTTGAAATCAAAAACTAAAGCGCGTCGAGCTGAAACGGATTCAGGCGATGCGCTTCAGGTCTTTGTTTCGTGCATGTCGCCCAAAACCGCCATGCACTTTTGGGCGACATGCATTAGTCATTGCTCCGTGTTGCTCGCCACTGGCGCCACCAGCGAGGTGATGCGGCGAATGGCGACGCGACGGTTCTCGCGGTTCGGGCCAGGCGTATTCACCTTGAGATACTCCTCGCCATAACCCTGCGTGGTGAGGTTCTCGGCAGGGATGCCGAACGCGTTGGTCAACGCTTCGGCCACCGCCTCGGCACGCCGATCCGACAGCGCGAGGTTGGCGTCGGGCGTACCGACAGCGTCGGTATGGCCTTCGATCAGGAAGGTCTCCGCCGGGTTCTTCTTCAGGAGTTTTTCCATGGCGGTGGCCACGCCTTCGAGCTTCTGCACCTCTTCATCGGAGATCGTGGCCGAGCCGAAGTCGAAGTTCAGCGTGTCGAGATCGATGCGGCGGGCGATGTCGCGCACGCGGGCCGAGCGCTTGACCTCGTCGATCGAGTAGAGGCGCTGCACCCTCTCCACCGGCGGCTGTTCGAGGAAGGTGTAATACTCGTCCGGATCCTCGACTTCCTCCGAATCCAGGATGTAGTCGCGGCGCGAGATGTCGAGCCGCATCGGCGGCAGGTCGTCGCCGGGATCGCGCCATTCGTCGACATCGTTGTAGTACCGCTCGTCGACATAGCTCAGCACATATTCGTGGCCATCCGGCGTGATGCGCGATCGCCTGATGACGTCGCCATTGCGGTTGCGGATGGTGACGATCTGGATGCCGTTGTCGCGCTCGACGATTTCGCGGGTGCGGTCGCCCGAAAGATCCTCGTAGTAGACGTTCCTGGCGCCGCGCGTGATGCGAGGCGCCTCGTTGCTTTCCACGAATGTCTGGTTGTTGAACTGGAGGATCACGCGGTCGCCGAACTGCTTCACCACGTCCGCGCCCTGCGGCCGGCGGCGATCGCGGACAACCTGCTCGGGCGTAAGCTCAATCCGCTTGCCCTTTTCCTCGGTGACAGGCACGAACTTCTCAGGCTGGATTTCCTGTTGCGCGGCCTTGTCGTCGGTGGGCGGCGGACCCTGGTCGACCGGCGCAGGCGTCTGCGCCTGCTGGCCCTGAAGCTGTTCGGTTTGATTGCCAGTTTGGCCGGTACCGCCTTGCTCAACACCAGCCTGACCGCTTTCGTTCTGGCCGGCCGGCCGACGGCCCTTGCGCTTGCGCACCACATCCTTCTGGCTGTCGAAGATGGGGGCCTCGTTCGCATTGGCAGGCGCTTGGCCCTGCGCGGCAGTGCCGGCGGTTGCCCCGCCTTCGGCCGGCTGCTCGCCGGGGGCGGGCTGCTGCTGCCCCGTTGCGGGTTGCTCCGTCAGCGGTTTTTTGGCTTGCCTCTTGTTCTGGTTCGAAGGCTGTTCCTCTTGAGCTGGCGCCTGCTCGGTCCCGGCCGGTGCCTGCTCGGCTCCCGGAACCGGCAACGGCTTGAGCTTACGAGAGGCCTGACCTGCGGGTGCTTGTTCGGCAGGGGTCTGGCCTTGCTCGGCAGGTTGCTGGCCCAGCTTGCGTTTCTTGCCGGGCTGGTTGTCATTTGCCGGCTGTTCTGACGGCTGTTCCGCAGGCGCGGCTTCCTGCTGCTGATTGAGCTTCTTCTTGCGCAGTTGCTGCTGGTCGGGGGCGACCTGCTCGGCCGGAGCCGTCTCGCTCTGCTGCTGATTGAGCTTCCTCTTGCGCAGTTGCTGCTGCTGGTCCGGGGCAACCTGCTCGGCCGGTTGCTCAGCCGGCGCGGTTTCGGTTTGCTGCAGCTGGCGCTTCTTCCTGCGCGGCTGCTGCTCGTCGGTCGCCGGTGCGGCCTGTTCCGCGGGCTGCTCGGCCGGCGCGGTCTCAGTCTGTTGCTGCAACTGGCGCTTCTTCCTGCGCGGTTGCTGCTCGTCGGCCGCAGGCTGGCCGCCCTGATCGGCCGGGGCTGCCTCGATCTGTTGCTGTTGATCGCGTTTCTTGCGCGGTTTGAGCTGCTGCTCGGCGGGGGCTGCCTGCTCCGTCTGGCCGGTATCCATCTGCTGCTGGTCCTGCCGCTTCCGGCGCGGCTTCTGCTCCGGCTCTGCAGGCTGTTCGGCCGGGGCCGATTGCGTCTGCTGTTGCTGCTCGCGCTTCTTTCTCTTCGGCTGCTCTGCTTCCCCCTGCTGGCCCCCGGCTTGCGCACAGGCCTCGGCCGACTGGCCTTCGGCGCAGTTCTCCTGCGCCAGAATCACCGGCGCTCCATGCGAGGCGCCGAAAACGGCATTCCCCTGCAGCGGATACGCGCCCAACGGCGCGGATGCCATAAGCAGGCCGATTGCCGTACCCGCCAGAATCCGTGGTTGGCGTTTCATATCGATTTTCTCCTAGTGGGGTCCCATCCCTGCCCAAACTTACATCAACCGCAATTGGTTCCGTCGGGCATTGGCGGCAGCCAAGGATGCTTGGCCGGCCTTTTGAAGGCAATTTCGTGTTTTTCTAATGTTGATACCGGGTCACTGCGACAGCGCGCTTGACCGGAAGGCCCAGGAGGGCCAAATCCAGCCGCATGACCGCACCGTTCTGGAAAACCAAGACGCTAGAGGCGATGACCCCGGCCGAGTGGGAATCGCTCTGCGACGGCTGCGGCAAATGCTGCCTGTCGAAGCTCGAGGACGAGGATACCGGCGAGATCTACTGGACGAGCGTCGGCTGCCGGCTGTTCGACGCCGAAAAATGCCTTTGTTCTGACTATGCCAACCGGCTGTCGCGCGTGCCCGATTGCGTCGGGTTGACGCCGCAGAACGTGCGCACCATCACCTGGTTGCCCAAGACCTGCGCCTACCGGCTCATTGCAGAAGGCCATGATCTCTACTGGTGGCACAGACTGGTTTCGGGCAGCGCGGAGACCGTGCACGAGGCCGGGATTTCGATCCGCGGCCGGGTGAAGGCCAAGGAAACCGACCTGGCCGAGCCTGACGATTATTTTGACTATATCCTTGATGACGAACCCTGACGGGTTCGCATTTGGATGACGAACCCAGAGCGGGACCGGCCGCGCCATGGCGCGTTTCGGCCTGCAGTTTCGAGGGAAAGAAGCGATAGGTTCGGGAAAATCCCTTTTCCTGCCACATGAACCGGAAATGAACAGCCGGTTCGCGGGAAGTTCAGACAGGAAAGGGCATTCTTGGCCCATCGGTTCGCCGAATTACCGATTCGAACGGGCGAAAGCCCCCAACAAGGAGAGAGACAATGTTCAACACGATCAAGACGGCAGCCCTTTCGGCCCTTGTCGGGCTCGGCACGCTCGGTGCCATCCCGGCGGCGCACGCGGACAGCCTCTATCTCGGCTTCGGCAACGGCCCCGATCCCCGTTTCGGCGTCTACACCGGCGAGGACGATGACGGCTATTATCGTCGCGATCGGGAATGGCGCCGCCGCGGCTGCTCGCTGGACCGCGCGCTTGACAAGGCCGAGCGCATGGGCCTGCATCGCGTCCGCATCGTCGACATCGACCGGCGCACGGTGAAGGTGGCCGGTCGCCAGTATGGCGACCGCGTGGTGGTGGTCTTCGCCAACGAGCGCGGCTGCCCGATCATCTATCGCTAAGGGGCGAGATCGCCAGGAACGGCGATCCTCTGTGAGGATCGCTTAGCATGATCCTCTGCGAGGATCAGCTATGAGTAGCGAGCCCTTTCAGCTGGCCTGAAGCGCGCGGCTCGAAAAACCCCGGAGGACCGGTCCTCCGGGGTTTTTTGTGGCTGGATCCGGACCACCGGTCGGGCGGCGATCACTTCAGCTCGAACGTGACGGTGACCTGGACAGAGTAGGAGTTCTCGCCGGCCTGCACGGGCACGGCGGCGCGGGCGGCATCGAAGGCCTTGGCGTTCATTGGCATCGGGACCGGCGCGACATTCTGGTCGGTGATCTCGATCACCTTGCCCAGGCTCACGCCAGCGGCCTCGGCGAGCGTCTTGGCCTTGGCGATCGCATCCGCAACCGCCTTCTTGCGCGCCTCGACGATGGTGGTTTTCGGATCGTCATTGGTGAAGGCGATGCCGCCGCCCTGGTTGACGCCGAGCGACACCGCCTTGTCGAGGACGTCGCCGGTCTTGTCGACGTCGCGCACGCGCACCGACAGCGTGTTCGTCACCTGGTAGGCGACGAGCTCGGCTTCCTGGCTGCCGTCCGCCTTGTTGGTGTAATTGTAGCGCGGGTTGATCTGGATACCGGCTGTCTGCAGATCGCGATCGGCGATACCGGCCGATTTCATCGCAGCGATAACCGCCGCCATGGCGTCGTTGTTGGCATCGAGCGCGGCGCGCGCGGTCTTGGCCTCGCGCATGACGCTGAGCGTCAGCATCGCCATGTCCGGCGCAACGGTCGCTTCGCCTTCGCCGGAAACGACGATGCGGGGCGGGGGCGGTGAATCGGCCGCGCTTGCAAATGCCGGAAACGCGAGCGCTGCCGCGAGCACCATGGGCAAAAGATGTCTGGTCATCGAAATCTCCTCGGTCTGCGAACCAGTCGCGTTTTGGCAACTAGAGCGCGAATATGGGCTGATTTGGGCGGGCGTCGCCAGCGCCTTCGGAAAGCCTTGTGTCGCGAGGCGAAAAACACTAAGCCAGCCCGCGTGGGGCCTGTAGCTCAATGGTTAGAGCCGGCGGCTCATAACCGCTTGGTTGGGGGTTCGAGTCCCTCCGGGCCCACCATGACCATTGATTTCATTGATGAAAAGTGGCCTCGGCCCAAAACGTTTTGGGCCCATTATGGGCCCGGCTATGCAACGTCGGCCACGGTTTGTTCCGGCTCGATCTGATCACCTGACGACTCGCAGGACAGTTGGCTGCTTCATGGCATCGCGTTTGGCCTCGCGCTGATTGATGGCGCGAGCGATATCCACCGCGATCCGCTTCTTGTTTGCCTCACGCACATAGTTGTCAGTCACGGTCATGGAGGAATGCCCCATCGCCTCCATGATGGCTCTCGCCTGGATGTTGCATTCAGCCAGGTAGGTGCCGAAGGTGCGGCGCAAGCCATGAAGCGTGTAGCCGTCCGGAATTCCCGCCTGGCGGGTCCAATGCTGCATCATGCCGGTCAGGCTCTTTTCGGAGAACGCCCGTTTGTAGGCATTTTTCAAAACCGTACCGCCCCGCGAGCGATCGAGCGGCTCCAGGGCCGCCGCCAGCTTGTCTACGATTGGGATGAACATTTCCCTTCCGCCGTGGCGGTTGCGGTTCTTCTTCTGGCGGAAGGCAAACGCTTCGATCAACTCGAGCGAGCCGTCGAACAGTTCAATCTCCTCGGTGACGAGGTCCTCCCACTCCAGAGCGGCGATATCGCCGCGCCGGTTCCCGAGCCAGAAACCCAGCGCGTAACATGTGCGTGCAGGCGTGCCGATCGGATGCTTTGCCTCGAATTTTTCGCGGACCGCAACCGGCCAAGCGGGATTGCTGGTGGACTTGGGCACGCGAACACGAATGGATAGCGATGGATCGTCCTGCGGCTTGATCCATTTCTCAACTTCGATCGCGACCCACAGCAGTTTCTTGACGGCGACAAGCATGTGCTTGGCGACTGTGCGATTTGTCGCAAAAATGCCTTCGATTATGGCGCGAAGCCGATCCGCGTCCATGTGTTCTACCGGCGTATCGCGCCAGGTCAGCGGGTACTTTGGATCGACCCTGAGATTAAGAAAGCGCTCTATCAGGCGCACGTTTTTGCGCTGCGTCGCTTCGTCAAAATCCAGCCACTCCATGGTTGTCTCAAGCCGGCGTGCCGCATGGCCGAAGGTCCTTGGCAGCGCTCGACCAGGCAGGTCGATGATCGCAGCATTCTTGCCTAGACCCTGCGTCGCCCTTTGATATTCGGCTTCAAATTCCGGAGCGCCCGGCTTACCGGGAAGCCGGATTTCCGGCATGCCTTTTGCCCGATAGCGATAAACGGTCTTGCCGTTCCTGGTCCGCGAAGAGACGCCCGGGTAGCGCGCATCCTTGAAGGGTCTGGCCATTGAAGTCTCCGCCGGCAGCTGGGCTGCAGCTAGTCCTTAAGTGACGATTTCTCCTGCATTGCCTTGAGTGAAAGAGCATTCGTGTCCATGGCAACGCGCAGGAGGAGCGCATAGGGGAAGCCTCTGCCTTGCTCGATGCCTTCGAAAGTGCGCTTCGGTATTCCAAGCAGCTTGGCTGCGGCTTCGGCAGTGAACCCCGCCTCAGCCCGCCAAGCTTTCACTTCCAGCGCAAGCTTTTCACGTTCGTCCACATCGCTTCTTCCTATGGGCCATCAACTGTAATACGCCAGCAGCGTATACGCAAGGAGCGTATTTCTATAGTCTCTTTGCCTCCCTGTTGCTCCGCTCTAGAAGTTCTTGCAGACCAGTGTCTTTGTCTGGCAGTGCTGTGAATGCTATATCGAGCGCGACGCGGTCCCAGATAGCGCGACTGTTGACGCGCTTGGGTCGAGGCATGCGCCCGTTGGCAACCATCTCGTCGAAAAGCGTCGTCCCAACACCCACGTAGCGTGCCGCTTCGTCCCGAGAGAGGCCTCGCGGCGGGTATGCTATTGCGTCACTCTTCATGGGCGTCGCCCTGCGCACGAACGAATACAGTTTCCTCGCGCGTCGCGAGGTCAGTCGCCACAGTTAGCTGACCGTGCCCCATGCGGAAGACCGCTCGACAGCTTGTTCGGCAACAAGAAGCCGTAGCGTGCAATTCGGATAGACGTCGCGGGTGTGTGTCGCTCCGAGGATCCCGCGATACGGCCACTCAGCGGCTGTCTACCGTCTGGACGCCGCCTTTTGCGCCGAGACCTGCAACACCAGGAGAGTAAGAGTCTGGATCAGGCTCCGTGACGGGTTAAGGGCTGGGAGAGGGCTCCCGGCGCCCGTCATGGGAGATAACCCATGACACAAGTTTTGGACGCCACCCGCGATCGTTCTGGCGGCTATAAGGTGGATCTCAGCCGCGGCGAGCGGATCGGCCGCGTATCCTCGGAATGGTTTTCGCGCCCGGCCGATGAGCGCTACCTGTCCTTGTCGAAGCTATTCGAGGCGGTGCGGGGCCGGACCGGGCGCAGCCGGACGAGAACTGTGGAGAGCGCGGCTATTCGGGTAGAGGCGAGCCGCGACGATAGCGAGCGCCTGACGCTTGTGTTGCCGGGCTCCGAGGTTCCTGTCGCCCCGACCCATTGGAGCTTCGGTCAACTCGCCAGCCTCGTTGGCGCACCGGCCGCTTACCTGGCCAGCTTCCGGCGCCCCTGGCCGGTATCAATCTTCAATACGGCCTGACGTCCCACCGCGCCGAGCAGGTGAAGACGCTCGAAATCGAGGACGGACGCGTCGAGTTGCGCGCCGTCACCGGCCCGGAATACGGCCGCATCTTCGACCATGAACTGGTCGCCGCCGTCCAACGCATCGCCGGTAACGGCACCGGCGACACCCGGTGGAAAGTGCCTGGCGTGCTCGATTGGTCGAGCGGCATCTACAATCCGCGCGTCAATATCACGAAGGACACCACGACGCTTTATGGCTCGGACCGCGACGTCTTCCTTTTCCTGGTCGACGACCTCAATCCGATCGAAGCCGGCCGGCTGCCCGACGGCTCACCCGACCTCTATTTTCGCGGCTTCTACTGTTGGAACTCGGAGGTCGGCGCCAAAACGCTCGGCATCGCTAGCTTCTACCTCCGAGCTGTCTGCCAGAACCGCAATCTCTGGGGCGTCGAGGACTTTGAAGAGATCACCATCCGCCATTCGAAATACGCTGCCTCGCGCTTTGCGCACGAGGCAGCACCTGCGCTGACCCGCTTCGCGAACTCTTCGCCGATACCTTTCGTCAACGGCATCAAGGCCGCGCGGGAGAGGATCGTTGCCCGCTCGGACGATGATCGCGCACAGTTCCTGCGCAAGCGCGGCTTCTCCAAGGCAGAGACTGCGAAGATCATCGAAACTGTGCTGACCGAGGAAGGCCGCAAGCCCGAAAGCGTGTTCGATTTCGTGCAAGGCATTACCGCCGTTGCTCGCGGCAAGATGCATCAGGATGCCCGGCTCGATCTGGAGGCGCGGGCGAAGAGACTGCTCGATCGGGCAGCCTGAGTTTCGGCAACCGGCGATGCTGGCTCTTCCTGTCTGCTTCGCATCTTTGTGTCCTTCTTGTCTGTCGGTTCTGCGGCGCCGTCCTCCAGAGTCAGAGGGCGGCGCTGCGCTTCGTGACGGGTTGGAGGCCGAGAGAGAGGCTTTCGGCCGCCCGTCGCGGAGTACATCGCTATGGCTACTGCTGCCAAGAAAATCACCTTGTCGCCCTCGCGCGACATCCCCTTCAACAAGCTCGTTCTCAGCCAGTCGAACGTCCGGCGCATCAAGGCCGGCGTGTCGATCGAAGAACTGGCCGAGGACATCGTCCGGCGCGGCCTGCTGCAGGGCCTCAGCGTGCGACCAGTCAAGGACGAAGGTGGCGTTGAAACCGGCATGTTCGAGATCCCGGCCGGTGGCCGGCGCTATCGAGCACTGGAGGTGCTGGTAAAGCAGAAGCGCCTCGCCAAGACCGCGCCCGTGCCCTGCGTCGTGCGCGACGACGGTATCGCCGAGGAGGACTCACTGGCCGAGAATGTGCAGCGCGCCCCATTGCATCCCCTGGATCAGTTCCGCGCATTCCTCACACTGCGAGAGAAGGGCCAGTCGGAAGAAGAAATCGCTGCTGTCTTCTTCGTTTCGGTCGGTATCGTCAAGCAGCGCCTGAAGCTGGCCTCGGTGTCGCCGGCCCTGCTTGAGATCTATGCAGACGACGGTCTGACGCTCGACCAGCTCATGGCTTTCACCGTCTCCGCCGATCATTCACGCCAGGAGCAGGTGTTCGAGCGCCTGAAGGCCTCCTACGACAAGCAGCCCTATGCCATCCGGCGTATGCTGACGGAAGGCGCGGTGCGCGCTTCGGACAAGCGGGCGCAGTTTATCGGCATCGATGCCTATGTCGAGGCCGGCGGAACGATCATGCGCGACCTGTTCCAGGGCGATGACGGGGGCTGGCTGCAGGATGTCGCGCTGGTCGACCGCCTCGTTGCTGACAAGCTGGAGCGTGAGGCCGAGACGATTCGCGCAGAGGGCTGGAAGTGGATCGAGATCGCGCCCGACTTCGCTTACGGCCACGCTTTCGGGCTCCGCCAACTTCGCGGCGAGCCGCTGCCACTTACTGCCGACGAGCAGACCACACGCGAAGCGCTTCAAGGTGAGCGTGATCGTCTGTCCGAGGAATACGACAGCGTCGAGGATCTCCCGGAGGAAATCGATCAGCGTCTCGCTGAATTGGAGGCTGCGCTCGAATCCTTCGAAGCCCGGCCACTTGCCTTCGAGCCAGCAGAAATCGCCCGCGCCGGTGCCTTCGTCAGTATCGCACCCGACGGCTCTCTGCGCGTCGAGCGCGGATACGTGCGCCCCGAGGACGAACTCCCGGTCGATGACGGACCGGCTGAAGCGGGCGATGAGCTTGCAATGGCTGACGCGATTCGTGATAGCGACAGCATCTCGGCGGACACCGAGCCGATGGCCGAGCCCGAGGAGGAAGAAGGCCTGTCGCCTATTTCAGACCGGCTTATGACGGAACTGACCGCGCATCGAACTCTTGGTCTGCGCCATGCGCTCGGCGAACAGCCTGACATCGCTTTTCTCGCGGCGCTGCACGTGCTCACGCTGAAGACTTTTTACCACTACGGATCGGACAGCTGCCTTGAGTTGGACCTGAAGAGCGTTGGCTTCGGTGCCCAAGCTCCAGGGCTGAACGATAGCCTGTGTGCTCGGGCGATCAGCACCCGACACGATGACTGGGCCAAGGTGTTGCCAAAGGAAGCCACTGAGCTGTGGGACGCCCTTCAGGCCTGGGATGGCGATCGGCAAGCCGCGCTGTTCGCCCATGTCGTCAGTCTGTCGGTCAACGCCGTGCATGAAGCATGGAACCGGCGGCCACGCGCGCTCGCCCATGCTGATTGGCTTGCATTGGCCGTCGACCTCGACATGGCGGCGGCCGGCTGGCGACCGACCGTGGACACCTTCCTGGGCCGCGTCACCAAGGCACGCATTCTCCAGGCTGTGATCGAGGCGAAAGGGCAGCAAGCAGCCGACAGGATCGCCCACCTGAGAAAGGGCGATATGGCGAGTGAGGCAGAAACGCTGCTCGCCGACTCCGCCTGGCTGCCAGAGCCGCTGCGGACGCCGAAGCGAGATAACGCCAAAACTGGCGAATCGGAACCATCGGCAGCAGCCGTCGAAAAGACGGCGGCGACCGGCGGCGAAACGGCCGTCGGGGAAGTCGACGGTTTCTCGGACAATGCCGGAGCCGAAGACTCAGCCCAGACAATCGCGGCTGAATAGCCAATCGCCAGTCTTCGTCTGGCCCGCCGGCGACGGCGGGCCATTTCCTTGGAGGCGCAGCCATGCTGGAAAACCCGCATGATCTTGCGCGCGGTCTCGGCCACCAGGCAGAGGCGGTGTGCCGCTATTATCTCTCCAACGGTCGGCGGCAAGGCAACTACTGGCAGGTCGGCGACGCCCGCAACACACCTGGGCGATCGATGTATGTGCGGTTGAAAGACTCTCCCAAGGGCCCAGCCGGCAAATGGACCGACGCCGCAACCGGAGAGCATGGCGACTTGCTCGATGTGATCCGTGAGAGCCGCGGTCTTGCCGACTTCGCTGATGTTGTCGAGGAAGCTCGAAGCTTCCTAAGTTTGCCGCCACCCGAACGGGAGCCGATCGCGCCTGGACGTAAGGAAGCGCCCGTAGCTGCCGGCAGGGAGGCAGCGCAGCGGCTGTTTTCGATGTCGCAGCCGATCTCGCAGACCCTCGTCGAGACTTACTTGCGTGCACGCGGGATCACAGCCCTCCACGAAGCCGGAAGCCTTCGGTTTCATCCACGCTGCTATTATCGTTCCGATGAGCATGGCCCCACCGAGACCTGGCCCGCAATGATCGCTGCTGTAACGGACCTCAGCGGCAAGCTCACCGGCGTGCATCGGACCTGGCTTGACCCAGACGGTTTCAGCGAACCTCATCTCGGCCGAGCTCCGATCGACACACCGAGGCGGGCCATGGGCGAACTGCTTGGGCACGCCGTCCGCTTCGGCCTGGCGTGCGACGTGATGGCGGCCGGCGAAGGCATCGAGACCATGCTGTCGCAGCGCTCGGTGCTCGCCGCCATGCCAATGATGGCAGCCCTCTCCGCAGCGCATTTGTCGGCCATCCTTTTCCCTGTCACACTGCGGCGTCTGTATATCGCTCGCGACAATGATCCGGCGGGGGATGGAGCCACGTCGACCTTATTTGAACGCGCCAACTCGGCCGGCATCGAGGCGATCGTTCTGACGCCGCGGCTTGGTGACTTCAATGAGGATTTGCGCCTGCTCGGTCTCGACGCTCTCCAGGCGACCTTGCGGGTTCAGATAGCACCTCAGGACGTCGCACGCTTCATGGCCGCGGCCTGACCGAAACGAGAGGCGGGTCGCATGTAGCGGTCAGGTGTCGGCTGCCACTGATGTTTCCCTCGCGCCGACGAAAAGGACCGGCCCACGGCCTTCGAGAGGGCGATCGGGCGTCGGCCGCCCCGGACCAGCAATGGCTGCGCCCGGCTATTTTCCGGCGGCCCATCCGGGCCTTTCCATCGCGAGGCAAAATAGCCGGGCTTCGCCATCCTCCACTCCCGTTCCGGCCCTCGGCCTGCGGCTGCGGGTGCAAGTCCGGACCCTCCGCCGCCATCGTCGCCATGAAGGCCGCGATGGGCGCGGTCGATCCGGCGAAGGAAACGGCAATGACCAACCAGCACGACCCCGACCTCGATCTGCAACATGTGTCATCCCCAATGGATCACGTTCTCCAGGAACTCCAGCTTTATGGCTATCGCCCCTTCGCAGATGAGCCGGATCCGCGACCGCTCCCCGAGGCGGGTGTCATAGCAATCAGCATCGTCGATATCTTCGACGCCCTCGTGGTGGCACTGTCCGACACGCGCCTCGAACCAGACCTCGAGGAACTTCTATGGGGTGCGGTCAACCTCTTTCACCGTGCCACCGGCCGCATAGAGCGCGAACTCGACGACAACGAACTCTCACAGCAGCGTTTGCAGCGCGAGCAGGATGGGTCCGAGGTCAAGTCCGTTGAGCTTGAACTGCTCATCGCTCAAGGTCAGACCTTGCTCGAACGTCGCAATGCCTTTGAGTTGATGCGGGATCAGGCGGCCGACCACTTCGAGCGTCATACCCATTCGATCTGGCGGCCGCGTTCCGGGTCGAAGGTCAACCATCGCAATCTCACCGCCGCGATGATCGACAGTCGGGATTTTGTGGCGGCAAGGAAGCATGCCGACAACCAGGTTCTTTTGCCCCCCGGGCCGAAAGTCGCCTTCACCGGCGGCCTCGACTTCAATGACCATCGCCTGATCTGGGCCAAGCTCGACCAGGTCTTGGCGAAATACCCGAACATGGTTCTGCTCCATGGCGGCTCACCCAAGGGCGCGGAATTGATCGCGGCCAAATGGGCCGATAATCGCAAAGTCCCTCAAATCGCCTTTAAGCCGGACTGGACAAAGCACGCCAAGGCCGCACCCTTCAGGCGCAACGACGCCATGCTCGATACACTGCCCATTGGCGTCATTCATTTCCCCGGCACGGGCATTCAGGACAATCTCGCCGACAAGGCCCGCAGGCTCGGCATTCCGGTGATGAAGTTCGGCCCCGCGTGAGAAGCCACACCGGCCAATCCAACCGAATGTGATTACTCCAATTTCTCGTCGCCTCGGCGCGTTGATCGGACGACCGCTCCTGTCGATGTGGCTTCGATGAAGGCAAGGCGGCGACCACCAGGGTCACGTCTCATCTCCTCTTGGAATGGAGAACAGGAACCGATCGCCGCGTTTGTCGGCGCAATTCCTTGGTCCGGTCCGAGGGCCTGATACCATCAACCCGTGAAGGGTCGGACTACGCAAAGCGTGCCGCCGTTTCGGCTCGCCTTCACGGTGATTGCGGCCGTCGGCCAGACACATCGGGCGCCTGTCACGCGGGGATCGACCCCCGCTTCCAAACAGGAGCCGGAAGATGTCCCTCGTAGAAGCCAACGCCTTCGCCTTCAGCCTCGCCACCAGCCTGATGGTCAGCATCGTCATCTTCCGCGCCGGCGACGGCACGCTCGCGGTAATACCTGCAGACGAGTATGACGGAGACGCCTCGGCAATCGTCGGCGAGATCGATCCCCACGCGCCATGAACGCTCAGTCCTTGCCGGCAACCAGCAAGGCGCCATTTGCTGCATACTTACCGACAACGAGGTATTACTCCATGTCCGGCACGTCGCCCCCGACAAAGAGGGTCGTCGGTTCCCCATACTCGCCCACGGCGGGGTTCGCCTCGCGGGACCACGCGATGGCACCGGCATGCTTTCCCGCTAGCGCCCTTGCCGTCCTTATGGCTCGCTCCTCGCTCTGCTGCTCTGCCGGCCCGTAGACGGCCTGGAGGGTGCCCTCTTCGTCCCGGTCGAAGGCGGTAACCACGATGAGCTTCGGGGTCTGCCGCTGCGGGAGAATGCTTTCGCCCATGGCTGCCTCACGCCACCGTGGGGTGCGTGTCGTCAAAGCTGATGGCGACCAGCCCCGGATATCGATGAGCGATGGCGAGTATCTGGGTCTCAAGCTCGCAGTTGTAGGCCATCAGCGCCTCCACGGCATCCACGGGGCTCTCATACTTGGAGATGAGCTTTTGGGCCTCCGCATGCAGTTCGGCCTTGGCGGTCGGGTCGAGATTGTAGGTGCTCACGGGCACCGCTCCTTGCTGGCAACGGTTCATGCCCACAGTGAACAAAAAGGGAACGAAAATGTCAATGGGCGAATTGACTATTCGAGGAACATCTTCCTATCGATTGGCCATGCCGGAGTCCAGCAGCCGCACCCGACGCGTCGTCCAGACGCTAAGCCGTGCCCATGACATCGGGCAGCTAATCCGCGTCCGCTGCATCAACTGCAACATCACCCGCCACTACCTCCCTGGGGACCTCCTCAAGCTTATGGGGGACATTCCGTTCTGGGATGTCGAGCGGCATATGCGGTGTGAGCGGTGCAGGCGGCGGGAGTTCGATGTGGATGTCCTTCTGCCTAGCGCGGCGCAAAGCGTGAAGATACGCGTGAGGCGGCTTGTCGGGGTCCGAATGATCCGAAAGGTGATCTGGAGGGATGATTGCTGACTTTCCCATTCAGCATCTGAAACGAAATCTGCTAAAGTCCCGCTCAGTTGCACCGGGGGCTTTGAAAAAATGCGGTTTGCTATTTTGTTTTTTCTGTCTTGTTGCTCGACCGGCGCCTTTGCTGATGACGGAGCGTATGGAAAAGGCTGTGCAACATTGAATGAAAGTCAGCAGAGGCTGTCAGAGACAAATAGAGTGCAGGGCCGCTACTACTGGATCGACGATGAAGATTCCAACTCCACATACAGGCGAGACTTCATTATCGACCGACAGATTTTCTATGAGAAGGCCTCACCGTCCAGCGAATGGACCCCGTATCCGCTGCAATACGACGTTAGCGATGGGCGGCCTCTCAGATCAAAATGCAGACTGACACAGGTCGCTTCGGTTGGAGAATACAGCACAGAAACATGGGACTATGTGCTATATCGCCCCAAACTCAAAATGGCGTTCAGCTGCACGATAGTGATTGAGAAACCGTCCAACTTGCCGCTGACAAGACAATGCAATCGCATCGAGCCCACCGGCAGCGTCAAGACTGTCAACATTTGGAAGTATCGAAACGATGTCAGTCCGCCCCGCATCACCGGCTCGCCCGGATAGGAGCCATCACCTCTGACTCAATCTAGAATAGCGACCCTTGGGCCGGAGCCTGCTGCGGAAACTTGATCTGTGTGGCCGGCTTCTCGACTATCACCAAGGCATCGTCGGGCGCTGTCCGCTGCATGCGCCGCGCTTCTGACCACGGGGCTGTGAGCCAGGTCTCCACCTCCTCGCGGGTTGTGAGGATCACCGGCATAGCCTTCTCATGGATCGGCGCTATGAGGGCGTTGGGCTTGGTCGTGAGGAAGCCGTAAAGCTCGAAGTCGCCCGGCCCGTCCTTGACCCTGCGGACCCCCTGCCAGCGCGTCCACATGCCTGCGAAAAAGAACAGCGGCCGGTCCTCGCTCCGGGCAAACCAGTAGTTCCGCTGAATGCCTGTCTCCGGGTCCTTGTCGTTGGGTGCGGGGCTTGGCTCCGCGAAGCTCGTGACGGGCACCACACAGCGGTTCTCCACGCCAACGTATTGCTGCCAGTGCCCATACTGCGGATTGCGGATGTTGGTGGTGCCGTAGTCCGCTTTGCCCTTCACCCGCTCGGCTGGCGTCGGCATCCCCCAGAGCAGCTTGGCAAGCTCCCGCTGGCCGTCGGGGGCGTTGCGGACCACAGCGCCCGGCATGTTGGGATAGACATCCAGCGAGGGCTCGAGGTTGCCCATGATGTCCCGCATGGCGCGGGTCCACTCGCGGATGGCGTCTTGGCTAGTGGTGATGTTGTAGAGGTTGCACATGACGGCGAGTGTGCCCCACACCACCGCGCACGCGCAATGCAGACTTAGTGGCTGCGGTAGTGTCCGCTGACATACGTGCCCATCCTTCTGGTAGTAGCCATGCACCGCCACCGTCTTGGGCTTGCCGATGAGGTTGCTGATATCGCCGTAGCAACTTCCGATCTCAGTACAGGGACTGACTCATGGGGTCGGTGGCTGATACGTCGGCTGGTGGGCTGCAAGGTGGGCGGCTGACAGGTCTGGGCTTGGGCCGTGTGCTCGGGTGCATGCCAGGCTGTGGGTTAGCGTTTGTGGATACCGCCCCTTGTTCTGCGGGGATTGCGGTGCTTTGGCAGGGCCCGGTTGCGCAAGACGCAGCAGCCAGCAGACGGAATCCGAACGATCCACGCATGGCCAAAGCCTGCCGGAGCCTGCCTTGGGCGTTGCCGACCCGCCGGCACGTGGATGCGGAAACACGCGACCGAATTTGGGCGCCGCTGGCATTTTCATAGCCGGAGAACTCGGGAGACAGTCTATGTGCGACCCCGAAGAGCGGGGTACCGGAGCCACCACGCTTTGCGCAGATTTTTCAATGCAAACGCACGGGCCAGTTGCGAAGCGACTACCGATTGCGCGGAGCCTCTTGCCGGGGTCAGATAGGCGCAGGTCGCCTTTTCTCCTGGCACCTAGCCTGTCTTGGCCAGCACCGAAGCGGTCTCTTCGATTGGTGTTTCTGGTCTGAAGGGCGGCTTCGCCTCAATCGCTTGTTACGCAACGGTGCGTCACGACTTTCTTCCCCTGCCGGCTGCGCCGTCATTCCTCGCGAGGCAACAAAGTCGCTCCCGCGCCGTCCTCCGCTGCGCTTCGGCCCAAGGGTGCGCCAGCGATTGCCTTCGACCTTTCGGCCACCATCGAGACCGCAATGGTGCGTAGCTCGAAACAGACAGGATCAAGGAGAACTATCATGGCTACCATCGGCACCTTCAAGAAGTCCGGCAACAACGAGTTCACTGGCGAAATCGTCACCCTCAGCGTCCAGGCCCGCGCCGTCCGCATCGTCCCCGAAGTCCGCGCCACCGGCGAAAACGCCCCAAGCCACCGCGTCTTCGTCGGCCGCGCCGAGATCGGCGCCGCCTGGTCCAAGAAGTCCAACGAGGGCCGCGACTATCTGGGCCTCAAGCTCGACGATCCGAGCTTCACCGCTCCGATCTTCGCCAACCTCTTCAACGACGAGGACGGTGAAGGCTACAGCCTCATCTGGTCCCGCCCGAGCCGCCGCAACGCAGAATAGGAGACTCGATAGGCCCGCCCGGGTGGAACCGGGCGGGCCCTGAACCGCCAGCCGATGGCGGCCGTCGGGGCGATGCCAGCACGGCATCATATGATGCCCGCTGCGCCTGGCCCGCAGCCGACGTGACAGCTTTATAATTTGTGTTTTACGTCTCGCATGTTGGGGAAGTGGAAATGATGATCGAGCCATTCGACGACGCCGCGCCCACGGGCGACGACCTCACCGACTATGATCGCAGCCATGTGAAGCTCTACATGCGCCTGTTCGACGCTGATGCCGACGGCGCTGATTGGCGTGAAGTGGTCAAGATCCTTTTCGGGATCGACCCAGTAAAGGAGCCGCAGCGCGCCAAGCGCGTTCACGACAGCCACTTGGCGCGAGCCCGCTGGATGACGCGAACCGGCTACCGGCATCTTCTGCGCAAGAGCGACAACTAACCAGACTCGCCACCTAGGGTGATGCCGAAAAAGCATCACGCGATGTCGGCCCGGGGTCTTCCGCCAATCGCCATCGCTCGGAATCGATTCAGGTCCGACATGGAGCCTCACGAGGACCCGCACGATGAAGCCTGACACGTCGCGTTGGCGAGAGAGCAACAGCTACGACTTCTTCGATAGTTTGTCAGTCGAGGGGCTTGCCTGGGAGTGTCTGCGGCGCTCCGAGTCTTATCAACAGCATTACACGACGCTTCTTCGCTCGGGAACCGAAAGGCTACCGTTGGTCACGGAAGAGCAGAAACGCTGGGGGTTGCGATTTCGCGGCGCGGCCCGATTTGTCCGCATTGAAACAGGACGTTTTGTGGTCACCTCTTATTGACCCTGCTGTGCTGACTCTTGCGCCGTCGCCGGATTTCCTGTCGTCCGAGCCGTCTGCCGCGCTCGCCGAAATCGAAGACCGTCGAGACAGCCTGCAGGGTACGCATATCATTCACGAGAGTGGGATTGCGACACAGCTTCTTCTCCTTCCCGGAAGTACGGCGAACCGCTCTCTCGCGGCCTTGATCCCATTGGATTCCCAAACGCTCGGACGTGTAGAGGCCCTCGTTCGTTTCTGGCGCGCCCATCAGGGGCGGCCCGTGCCACCGGACACACGAGTAACGGTCCAACAAAAGCGCCGCCTGCGCCTGATGATGCGGGCCTCTGATGGCCGCGCCAATGGCGCCAGCTACCGTGAAATCGCGACCGCCTTTTATGGGACGGGGCGTGTTGTCTCCGCCCCGTGGAAAACCTCATCCCTGCGCGACGCCGTGATCGGTCTTGCCAAGGGTGGGAAAGCCATGATCGCCGGCGGCTATCTGCAATTGCTGCGCCATCGCAAGCGCCCCTAGCACCCCAGGGGGTGGGAATATTGCGCCCCCAATCTTCCCCATCCCCTGCGAAGTCTCCTTTCCGCCACGGTGGTCGCTGTCCCGCCGCTGAGCACCAGCGGTTCTCAAAACCCCACGGAGGCCCGACAGATGCGACCAGATCTATCCCTCTTGCCGCCGCGCTTTCTGCGCACCAAGGAAGCTGCCGAGTTCCTCAGCCTGTCGTCCCGCACGCTCGAGAAACACCGTACCTACGGCACTGGCCCCGGCTATCGCAAACTGGGCGGTCGTGTCGTCTATGCGGTGGACGATCTCCAGGCCTGGGCTGAGCGCGGCGCAGTGACCTCGACTTCCGATCCGCGCGGTTCCGTGCTTCCAGCCAAGCGCCAACCGCCGGCGGCTTTTGCGCCGACCGGTCGGTACGGGCGCTGACCTGTGCTCCGCGCGTAGGCGTCGAGGACTCACCACGCTGGCAACACTCTCGCGTCCCGCTTCCCCGTGAAATCAGGAGACAGCCAATGGGCACTGTCATTGACTTCCGTTCAGGCCGATCGGTGCTCGGCGCGATGAACGATGACGGCTTGACGCACGTCGAATTGACATGGGTCGAGAAGAAGATCGAGTATTGGATCCGCTTCGGTTCGGTCGCTCGGGAGAAGGTGATCGACCGCCACCGGCGCATCGTTTCTTTTCGTCCAGGCACCGTCTTTGCCTTCGTTCGCTGGGCCGCGAACGACTTCGGCACGATCATTTCCCGCGTCGATATCGTCCGCGTTGTTGGCGAGGACGAAGCGCACCAGACGCTGCCTTTCGTCCGACCTGGCGGCGACATCCTGCTCAAGTCCGAGGGCTGGCCCAAGGTGGAGCGGGTGTTGCAGGCGATCGATGGCATCGAACGACTCGGCATCAATCCGGAAGTGGTCTCGGCCGATCACTGGCGTCATGTCCACAACCGATTGACGGCGGGACAGGAGCCACGCGCTTATACGTTGGATCTTCACCGCGCCCACTTGCTGCGGCGGCAGTTTCAGCCATGACGCGGTCCGCAATTTTGCTTGCGGCAGCGATGGCGACCGCGGCCATGCTCTGTCCAGCGTTCACCGCGATATCGCCAAGGTTAATCTGGAATGCTTCGGCCAGCACGCCAGTCGGCCTGTACCTGATCGACGGCAGCGCTCCGTCCTCGGCGACGGGTCTCGTTGCCGCAGAGCCGCCCGAACCACTCGCAAGATTGCTTGCCGGCCGCGGCTACCTGCCGAAGGGCGTGCTGTTGCTCAAGCACGTCATCGCGGGTTCGGGCCAAATCGTGTGCCGGAAAGGGCTGACCGTTTCAGTCGATGGCACTGAAGTCGGCATGGCACTCAAACGCGATCGTGCCGGTCGCGATCTGCCAGACTGGCAGGGCTGCCGGCGCATTCCCCCCGGTGCCGTTTTCCTGATGAACAGCCAAGTCCGCGACAGCTTCGACGGACGTTACTTCGGCCTCCTTCCTACAGATCGCATCGTCGGCCGCGCAATTCCGCTGTGGACGGACGAACAGGGCAACGGCCGCTTCCAATGGCGTGCGCCAGCGCGGTGAGCGCGCCACCGGCGGCGCCTTTCGTGCCGTCCGATCGTCACCGCAACCATCAAGAACAGGAGACAGGACATGCCACAGATCGGAGAGTTCATCCGGCATCAGACCGGCTATTCAGGACAAATCCGCACGCTCAGCCTCAACCTCGAGATTGCGATCGTTGCGGCCGAAGCGAGCGATGCGGACAATGCGCCCGACTATCGTGTGCATGCTGGCGCAGAAGACGGCACCACCATTGGCGCCGGTTGGAAACACTCCAGTGAAAAGGCCGGCGAGTTCGTAACGCTGCAGATAGATGACCCGACTTTCGCGCAGCCGATCCGCGCCTATCTGTTCCAGAACGACGATGACAAGAAGTCCTGGTCCCTGCAATGGTCGCGCCCGCGTGACCGCGCAGAGAAGGACAAGTGATGTCCGCGCGCCGTCGCTCGACGCCCCAATCGGGAGCGCCCGCGTCGCCTCGCACGGGCAGGCAGACAACTCTCGTTCTGCTTGGCTGGCTCAGCACCATGTGCCTGGTTTCCGCGCATGCCCTGGCGCAGAGCCCTACAGTCGTCTTGCCGTCGGCGCGCAAACTCTATGACGTCCACATAGCGGAGGCGGCGAGGCGTTTTCGTCTTCCGCCTGCCTGGATCCGCGCTGTTCTCATCGCCGAAAGTGCCGGCGACCAACGCGCCACATCGCGCAAGGGTGCCATGGGTCTCATGCAGATTGTGCCTGATACCTGGTCCGATCTGCGCGTCTGGTATGGTCTTGGCGGCGATCCCTATGATCCGCACGACAATATCATTGCCGGCGCGGCTTATATCCGCGAGTTGCTAGATCGCTACGGATCGCCCGGCTGGATTGCTGCCTACAATGCCGGCCCCGGACGTTACGAGGCGTCTCGGCAAGGCAGGCGGTTGCCGCGGGAAACGCGCGCCTACGTCGCTGACGTCACATCCGCCATACTCAACGACGGGACGCGGAAAGCGCTCAGTCCGGCGGGCACAGCACAGCATGGTTGGAGGTACGCTCCCCTCTTCATCGCGCAACCGGCTAGCAAGCCGGACGATGGTTCAATGCAGCCGGAGCGTTCCCGCGATGAGGCTTCAAAGGCTATGCCACGGGCGAGGTCGGGAGACGCCACTCCACAGTCGACTGATCTATTCGTACCCAAAGCGAACGGAAGGTCCGCGCCATGAGCTATCTCAGCGCGCTTCGGACCGTCTCGTGCTCCAGCGTGCCATGGCGGGCGGAGAGGGGAGAGGCAGGCAAATCAACCGGGGGATGGCTAGATAAAAGCTCGCACATTGTGCGTCGGCCGGTCGGTTGTTTTTGGGCGATTTTCAGGTGCTCTGCGCACATTGCGGCCATTCGGCGCAATGTGCGTCGAACGCCCAAGACTTTGTATCAGCATCTTCTTTTCCACGTTGCAGGATAGCGGCATGGCTGATGAGCACGACCTTCGGATTCGACCTGGACGCATTCGCTCCAACCATGATCAGGCTGCGCGGCCGTTTATCGCACAGGCGCTGGCGGCGGCGAAGAAAGCCGGCGGAAGCATCTCCCGCACCGGTCAAATCAGTCACGGCAACCGTTCGCGCTTCGGCCGCGGCCGGGTCGCCAACATCCAGGCCAACCGCCTGCTGACCGGCCGCTCGCGCGTCATGGTCATCAAGACCCGTG
>NZ_RZSC01000129.1:0-11271 GCF_003998155.1 Mesorhizobium sp. M1E.F.Ca.ET.063.01.1.1 | reverse complement strand
AATATGTGGTGACGGCGAGGGCCAAGGGCCTTTCGGAGCGCAAGGTGCTCTACGGCCATGTCTTCCGCAACGCGATGCTGATCGTCATCGCCGGCTTTCCCGGCGCCTTCATCTCGGCCTTCTTCACCGGCTCGCTGCTGATCGAGAACATCTTCTCGCTCGACGGGCTCGGCCTGCTCGGCTTCAAGTCGGTGATCGACCGCGACTATCCGGTGGTCTTTGCCAATCTCTACATCTTCTCGCTGCTCGGCCTGTTCGTCGGCCTGTTGTCGGACCTGATCTATACCTGGGTCGATCCGCGCATCGATTTCGAGCGGAGAGACATCTGATGACGGCAGCCTCGGCCGAAACCAAGCCGGCCCGCGCAGCCCGGCCGCGACTGTCGCCGCTCAACCAGCGGCGGCTGCAGAACTTCAAGGCGAACCGGCGCGGCTACTGGTCGCTGTGGATCTTTCTTCTCCTCTTCGTGCTGTCGCTGTTTTCCGAACTGATCGCCAACGACAAACCGATCGTCGCCTCCTACAAGGGCGAGATCCTGTTTCCGGTGCTGGTCGCCTATCCGGAAGAGAAGTTCGGCGGCTTCTATGCCGTCACCGATTATCGCGATCCGGTCATCCAGGACGAGATCAATGCCAATGGCTGGATGATCTGGCCGCCGGTGCGCTACTCCTATCAGACGGTCAACAACGCGATCCCCGAAGCGGCGCCGGCCAAGCCGTCCTGGCTCTATGACAGGAAGGCGCGCTGCAGCCAGTATCCGCAAGGCGAGGCCGACCCCAACTGCGCCATCGGCAACTGGAACTGGCTGGGCACCGACGACCAGGCGCGCGACGTGCTGGCGCGCGTGCTTTACGGCTTCCGCATCTCGGTGCTGTTCGGGCTGGTCCTGACGCTCGGCTCCTCGCTGGTCGGTGTCGCAGCGGGCGCGGTGCAGGGCTATTTCGGCGGTTGGACGGACCTTTTGTTCCAGCGCTTCATCGAGATCTGGTCGGCGATCCCGGTGCTTTATCTCCTGCTCATCGTCTCCGCGATCCTGCCGCCGGGCTTCTTCATCCTGCTCGGCCTGATGCTGTTGTTCTCCTGGGTGGCGCTGGTCGGCGTGGTGCGCGCCGAATTCCTGCGCGCGCGCAACTTCGAATATGTCAACGCGGCGCGGGCGCTCGGCGTGCCCAATCTCACCATCATGTTCCGCCACCTCCTGCCCAACGCCATGGTGGCGACGCTGACCTTTCTGCCCTTCCTGCTCTCAGGCTCGATCTCGACGCTGACCTCGCTCGACTATCTCGGCTTCGGTCTGCCGCCCGGCTCGGCCTCGCTCGGCGAGCTGCTGAAGCAGGCGCAGCGCAATCTCAACGCGCCCTGGCTCGGCATCTCCGGCTTCATCGTCATTTCGCTGATGCTGTCGCTGCTGGTCTTCATCGGCGAGGCGACGCGCGACGCCTTCGATCCGCGCAAGACGTTCAAATGAGCGAGTCGTTGCTTTCCGTCCGCGATCTGAGTGTCGCCTTCGCGCAAGGCGGCACGCAATCGACGGCCGTCGACCACATCTCCTTCGACATCGCCAAGGGCGAGACGCTGGCGCTGGTCGGCGAATCCGGGTCCGGCAAATCGGTCTCGGCGCTGTCGGTGCTGAAGCTGCTGCCCTACCCCGCGGCCAGCCATCCTTCGGGAAAGATCCTGTTCCACGGCGCCGATCTGCTCGGCGCCAACGAAAAGACCTTGCGTGGCGTGCGCGGCAACAAGATCACCATGATCTTCCAGGAGCCGATGACCTCGCTCAACCCGCTGCACACGATCGAGCAGCAGATCGTCGAGGTGCTGAAGCTGCACCAGGGTCTCGGCGACCGTCAGGCGCGGGCGCGTGTGCTCGAACTCCTCACCGAGGTCGGCATCCGCGATCCGCAGAAGCGGCTCGATGCCTACCCGCACCAGCTCTCCGGCGGCCAGCGGCAGCGCGTCATGATCGCCATGGCCCTGGCCAACGAGCCGGAATTGCTGATCGCCGACGAGCCGACGACAGCGTTGGACGTCACCGTGCAGGCGCAGATACTCGAACTGCTGGCGGGCCTGAAAAGCCGCAAGGGCATGTCGATGCTGTTCATCACCCACGATCTCGGCATCGTGAGAAAAATCGCCGACCGCGTCTGCGTGATGACCAAGGGCAGAATCGTCGAGACCGGGCCGACCAAGGATATCTTCGCCAACCCGCAGCACGCTTATACCAAGCACCTTTTGGCCGCCGAGCCGAAAGGCAAGCCGCCGGCGGCGAATGCCGCTGCCAAGGCTGTGATGACCGGCAAGGACATCAAGGTCTGGTTCCCGATCAAGCGCGGCTTCTTCCGCCGCACCGTCGACCATGTGAAAGCGGTGGACGGCATCGACGTCACCGTGCGCGCGGGCCAGACGCTCGGCGTCGTCGGTGAATCCGGTTCCGGCAAGACGACGCTCGGCCTGGCGCTCGCCCGGATGATTTCGTCCACGGGCACGATCGGTTTCAACGGGCGCGACATCAACCAGCTTTCCTTCAGCGCCATGCGGCCGCTGCGGCGCGAGTTGCAGATCGTGTTCCAGGACCCGTTCGGATCCTTGAGCCCGCGCATGTCGATCGCCGAGATCATCGAGGAAGGGCTGAAGATCCACGAGCCAAAACTGTCGCCCGACGAGCGTGACGACAAGGTCGTCGAAGTGCTGAACGAGGTCGGCCTCGATCCCGAAACGCGGCACCGCTATCCGCATGAATTTTCCGGCGGCCAACGCCAGCGCGTCGCCATCGCGCGCGCCATGGTGCTCAACCCCCGCTTCGTCATGCTCGACGAGCCGACCTCGGCGCTCGACATGAGCGTCCAGGCGCAGGTGGTCGACCTTTTGCGCGACCTGCAGGCCAAGCACAACCTCGCCTATCTGTTCATCAGCCACGACCTGAAAGTCATCCGCGCCCTTGCCAATGATGTGATCGTCATGCGCAATGGCCAGATCGTCGAAGCCGGGCCGTCCGATCAGATTTTCGGCAGCCCGCAGACCGACTATACCCGGGCACTGATCTCGGCGGCCTTCAGGATCGAGACGGCGCCGACCGGCGTGGTCAGCCAATAGGCCCGCCCGGCTTACATAACAGGGAAGAACATCCGCGAATGGAAAAAGGCAAAATCCTGCTTGCCCTCACCGGCTTTCACCCGCAGCGCTGGCGCGAACTGCTTTCGGCCGAGCGCGAGGTGGTGCTGGAGCCGGATGGCCCCAGCGACCCCTCGATCACCTATGCGGTGGTGTGGAAGCAGAAGCCGAACCTGTTGTCGGGATTGCCCAATCTGCGCGCCATCTTCTCGATCGGCGCCGGCGTCGATCACATCTTCGCCGATCCCGGCCTGCCCGACGTGCCGATCGTCAGGGTCGTCGCCGACAATCTCACCCAGCATATGACCGAATATGTCGTCTGGCGGGTGCTCGACCACCACCGCCAGAGCATGCACTATCGCGCGCAACAACAGAAGAAGATCTGGCGAGAGCTGCCGCAGCGCGCGGCGGAAGACATCTCCGTCGGCATCATGGGCCTCGGCAATCTCGGCCGCGCAGCGGCCTCGGTGCTGCTCTCGCTGGGCTTTGCGGTCAACGGTTGGTCGCGCACTGAGCGGCCGATGACGGGCGTTTCGACCTTTTCCGGGGAAGCCGGGCTGATCCCGTTCCTCAACGCCACGGATATCCTGGTGGTGCTGTTGCCGCTCACCCCCAACACACAGGGCATCATCAATTACAGCGTGCTGAAGGAATTGCGCAGGCGCAACGGGCTCGGCGGAACGGTGCTGATCAATGCCGGCCGCGGCCGGCTGCAGAAGGATGCCGACATCCTGCGCGCGCTGAACGACGGCATGCTGAAGGAAGCGAGCCTCGACGTGTTCGAGGTCGAGCCGCTGCCGAAGACAAGCCCGCTGTGGAGCCACCCGAAAGTGTTCGTGACGCCGCATGCGGCGGCGACCTCGGACCCCGTGCATCTCGTGCCGATCATGCTGCGGCAGATGGATGCATTCGAGCGCGGCGAAAAGCTCGAAAACCTGGTCGACCGCGAAGCGGGTTATTGAGCACCCAAAGCGTGTAGCGCTGAAACGGATTCAGGCACCACGCTTTAGTCTAGGTCTTTGTTTTGGTGCATGTCGTTTTCCCAAAACCGCAGCGCATTTTTGGGCGACATGCATTAAGCAGGCTTCGAGCCGGGCAGCTCGAGCTTGTCCTTCTTCTTCGGCTCGCCGCAATCGCGGCGCTCGATCGAGCGACTCATGGCGTCGATCTCGCCACTCGCCTTGTCGCTGTCGCGCTGCGCCTTGGAGCGCATGTCCGGCGTGAACGGACCGAAGCCCATCGCCGGATTGGAGAAAGTCGGCTTAGCCGTGACCGGCAGATTGTATTGCTGCGCTACCTGATTGCGCTGCGCCAACAATTGGTCGCAGGGCACGCTGTCATATTGCAGCGAGGACTGGACGTTCTCGTCCTGCCTTTCGGCCATCGAGGTGCCGCCCACGCAGCCGGCCGTCATCAGGCAAGACGCCAACACCACCATGTTCCAGCGCATGGTATCCCTCCGTGCGGTATCCGCCCCCATGCTTAAACCGACACGCGATTCGGGCTTTTTCGCAGCAGCGATTCCTTATACCGCATGGCCTTTCCCGGTCACGACAGCCAAGCCTCCTACAGGCTCGCCGCGGTCATGCCGGATGGTCGTGCTCTCCAGCGACAGGATCGCAAACTCGCTGACGGCGAGAACGCGCCGCACATAGGCCTCGGAATGCGCGTAGCGCCGCGACGGCAGCAAGGCGAAGTCATCGTCGCCGGCGGTGGTTTCTACCGAGAATGCGAAGACGCCTTTATCGACCAAGCTCTCGGCAACGGCTCCGACAACGCGTTCGAGCGCGCCTAAGTAGATGAACACGTCGACCGCGACCACGAGGTCGGCTTTCGGGCCGGCGTGGGAAAAATGCTGAAGATCGGCCTTGGAAAGCAGGTCGTAGATGCCTTTGGCGCGCGCCTTCCGCAACATGCCGGCTGAGATGTCGTAGCCCTCGAGCCGATCAACGATCGGACGCAGCCTTTCGCCCATCAGGCCGGTGCCGCAGCCGAGGTCGAGGGCTAGGTGAAAACGGCCCGGCCTTGCCGCGCGAATGGCCCGGTCGAGAAAGTCCGGCATCCGGTAGCCGAGTTTTTCGACCAGCGCTTCCTCGAAACGGTCGGCGTAGTGATCGAAGAGGGTCTCGACGAAGGCGCTGGGCGGAGCCGCTGCCGCCGGCGCATTGCCGATCAATTGCAGCTTGAGCGACGCGCCCAGCCGGTCCGCGGGATCGAGCTTCAGCGCCATCGTCCAAGCCTGGGCGGCCTGGTCCAGAAAACCTGCCGCCTCCTGCATCTCGCCGAGGCGGAACCAACCGGCCGCCCATTGCGGCGCCAGCTCCAGCGCACCGAGCAGAAGCTCCGCCGCCTGCGCCGCCTCGCCGGAAACGAAGAGCATCTCGGCGAAGTCGGCGCGACGGTCGGCGTTCGAGTCGCCGGACGAAGCCTGAAACGGTTTCATGGTTCGTTTGATCCCACCGGCGTTCGAACCGGCGGCCGGCTGTAGGATGAGTCAGCAGTCTCTTGCAACAGGCTTTCCGCGGGGAATTTAGCCATTATCTTCAAGCCATGCGCGCCAGCGACCTGCTCAAGCCACGACCGGAAGGGCTCTACTGCCCGCCAGGCGATTTCTTCATCGACCCGGTGCGGCCGGTGGGCCGCGCCCTGGTCACGCACGGCCACTCCGACCATGCCCGTTCCGGCCACCGCGCGGTGCTGGCCACGCAAGAGACCCTCGACATCATGGGCCTGCGCTACGGCGAGGATTTTGCCGGCACGACGCAGGCCGCGACGCTCGGCGAGACGATCGGCATCAATGGCGTCGCCGTGACCTTCCATCCGGCGGGGCACGTGCTGGGTTCGGCGCAGATCGCCGTCGAGTACCAAGGCATGCGCATCGTCGCCTCCGGTGACTACAAGCGGCAGAAGGACGCCACATGCCGGCCCTTCGAGCCGGTCCCGTGCGACGTCTTCATCACCGAGGCGACCTTCGGCCTGCCGGTGTTCCGGCATCCGCCGGACCATGAGGAGATCGGCCGCGTGCTCAAATCGGCGGCGCAGTTTCCCGAGCGCTCGCACCTGATCGGCGCCTATGCGCTCGGCAAGGCGCAGCGCGTGATGCGCCTGTTGCGCGACGCCGGCTATGACAAGCCGATCTATATCCACGGCGCGCTGACAAAGCTCAGCGAATACTTCCAGAGCCAAGGCATCGACCTCGGCAAGCTGGAGCCGGGGACCGTGGAGACCGGCAGCAAGGCCGATTTCGCCGGCGCCATTGTCGTCGGCCCGCCGGCCGCCTTCGCCGACCGCTGGGCGAGGCGTTTTCCCGATCCGATCTCCTGCTTCGCCTCGGGCTGGATGCGCATCCGCCAGCGCGCCAAGCAAGGCGGCGTCGAGCTGCCGCTGATCATTTCCGACCATGCCGACTGGGACGAACTCATCGCCACGATCAAGGAAACCGGCGCCGGGGAGATCTGGGTGACGCATGGCCGCGAGGAGGCGCTGGTGCGCTGGTGCGAGCTCGAGGGCATCACTGCGCGGCCGCTGCATCTGGTGGGGTACGAGGACGAGGGCGATTGATGCAACACAGTTCGCCAATCTCCGCCGCCGAGCTCTACGGCGCCCCTCTCTGTCCTGCCGGACATCTCCCCCTCAAGGGGGGAGATTGGCAGCTCCAGCGCCGGCGCATCACCCGCAACGCCGGAGATTGGCGAAAGCCGGCGCAACATCCGATCTCCCCCCTTGAGGGGGAGATGGCCGGCAGGCCAGAGGGGGGTGTCGCGCGCCGGCTTTCGCTATCGGCGTGGTCTGCAACGCCATGAACCGCTTCGCCGAACTCCTCGACCGGCTGGTGCTGACGCCGTCGCGCAACGGCAAGCTGACGCTGCTTACCGATTATTTCCGCGGCGTCGAGGACCCGGACCGCGGGCTGGCGCTGGCGGCGATCACCGGCGATCTTTCGATCGCGGCGGTGAAGCCGGCGATGCTGCGCGCGCTGGTGGTCGAGCGCATGGACCCGGTGCTGTTCGGCTATTCCTACGACTATGTCGGCGACCTTGCCGAAACCGTGTCGCTGGTCTGGCCGCAGCCCACCGGTCATCTTCCGAACCATGCGCCGACGCTCGCCGAGGTGGTCGCCAGGCTGCAGGCGGCGAGCCGGTCCGACGGGCCGCAGGTGCTGGCGCGGCTCCTCGACAGCGCCAGCATCTCGGCGCGCTTCGCCATCATCAAGTTGGTCACCGGCGGCTTGCGCATCGGCGTGTCGGCAAGGCTCGCCAAGCAGGCGCTGGCCGATCTCGGCAAAGTCGACGTTTCCGAGATCGAGGAGCTGTGGCACGGGCTGACGCCGCCCTACAGCGAGCTGTTTGCGTGGCTGGAAGGGCGCGCGGAAAAGCCGAAGAGCGCGGCGTTCGCGCTGTTCCGGCCGGTGATGCTCTCCAACGCCGTCGGCGACGGCGACCTCGAAAGACTCGACCACGCCGACTACGCGGCGGAATGGAAATGGGACGGCATCCGCGTGCAGGCGGTATGCGAAAGCGGCATCCGCCGGCTTTATTCGCGCACCGGCGACGACGTGTCCGCCGCCTTCCCGGATCTCGCCGCGGCAATGAACTTCGAGGCAGCGCTCGACGGCGAACTGCTGGTCGGCGATCCGCGCGCGGCGACCGGGACCTTCTCCGACCTGCAGCAGCGGCTGAACCGCAAGAGCGTGTCACCGAAGATCCAGCAGCAATATCCGGCCTTCATGCGCTGCTACGACGCCCTGCACATCGACGGCGAGGATCTGCGCGGCCTCGCCTTCGCCGAGCGCCGAAGCCGGCTCGAAGCCTTCGTCGGGACGCTCGAGCCCAGCCGATTCGACCTCTCACCGCTGGTCGAATTCCCCGACTGGGAGGCGTTGGAGCGGCTGCGCCAGGCGCCGCCGCATCCGATCATCGAAGGCGTGATGCTGAAGCGCTGGGATTCGCCCTATCTCGCCGGCAGGCCGAAAGGCCCCTGGTTCAAGTGGAAGCGCGATCCGCATACGGTCGACGCGGTGCTGATGTACGCGCAGCGCGGCCACGGCAAACGCTCGAGCTTCTATTCAGACTACACGTTCGGTGTCTGGGCCGGACCGGAAGGCGCGGAAGAGCTGGTGCCGGTCGGCAAGGCCTATTTCGGCTTCACCGACAAGGAGCTCAAGCAGATCGACAAATATGTCCGTGACAACACGGTCGAACGTTTTGGCCCGGTGCGCTCGGTGCGCGCCGACCGCAAGAACGGCCTGGTGCTGGAAGTGGCGTTCGAAGGCCTCAACCGATCGACGCGCCACAAATCGGGTGTCGCGATGCGCTTTCCCCGCATATCGCGGCTGCGCTGGGACAAGCCGGCCGCCGAAGCCGATCGCATCGAGACGCTGCAGGCGCTACTCGACAGCTAATCCAACGTGGGCGCTTCACCCCACCCGCGCCTGCGGCGCGACCTCCCCATTAAGGGGAGGTGAGGCGTGGCGCCAATCCCTATCTCCCCTCGATGGGGAGGTCGGCGCGAAGCGCCGGGTGGGGCGAGGCGCCGGCGTCGGTCGTGTTCAACGACACACGCTACAACGACACGCTCACTCCGCGATCGAAACGCGTATCTCGTAGATGTCGACGGACTTGCCCTGCTTGTCGAAGTCGGAATTGATGGCGATGGTGCCGGCTGCGCCCGGATGCTTGTTCGGGAACTGCACGTCGAACAGGTATTCGTTGCGCTCGTGGCCGACGGCATAGCGCTTGCGGCCGCAATCGCCGAACTCGCCGAAATTGCAGTCGACCGAAATCTGGGTTTCCTTACCTTCTTCCGAGCGGGCGATGACGTCGAACATGGCGTGCTTGCCGGCGAGCTTTTCCAGCACGCCCTGACCGACGTCGAAGGCGATCGCCGAGCCGGACGCGCCGGAGCGGATACGCAGGAACTGGCCGGTGTCGTCCTTCATCACCTCGGCGCCGGCGTCGGACGGCGTGCTGACATGAGTCGGATCGGCGGGCGAGAAGACGTTGATCCAGTTCTTCGACTGGTCCGCCTCGCCCGGCTTTTGCGGCGAGCCCGTGTCGGCGGGCTGCGAGGATTCCTCCCCTTCCAGCGTCGGAGGCGCCTCCGGCGGACCGGTGTCGAGCTCAGCCGCCGTCTTGAAGACGCCAGTCTGGAAGGCGAAGTAGCCGCCGATGCCGGCTGCCGCAAGCAGCGTCGCTACGACGAAGATCGCCGTCAGCGGCAGGCGCCGTCCCCTGATCCGCCGCTCGTCGCGATCCGGCGCCACTTCGGCGCCGTTGCCGACGGAGGCTCCGGGAGAATCATCGAGGGTCGGCGCGTCGGGAAGTGCCGTCTCGTCCGGCATGATGTCGGGCACGCGGGGCAGCACGCGCGAGCGCGGCGCGTCCGAAGCATCCGGCTGCACCGGACCGTCGACAGTGATCGACGGCGACGGCGCCGCTTGCGCCGGCGGTCGCGGCGCATCCACCGACGGCGCGGGAGACTGGGTTGGCGTGTCGATCGAGGGCGCCGGCGCCGCGTTGCCGGCGGGCGTGCCGCTCTCGGACGGAAGCGTGACGTCGGGGACTGCCTGGACGGCCGGCAGGAATTCGGATTCGATCTCGGCGATCTTGGCCTGCACCGCCTTGCGGCGGTTGATGGCGGCCTCCACCGTCACATTCGGATTGGCCTGCAGGACGCGATCCAGCGCGGCAAAGGCCGAGCGATAGACCTTCTCGCGAAACGCCCGGTCCTCGGCATTGCCTTTCGCGAAGGCGTTGCGGATCGCTTTCTCGATGGCGTCCAAGCGAGCTCCCTCTGCGCGTTCGCTCACAGTTCATCGATCGTTAGCCGCAGGCGACCAATCAATCAACGGGCGAGCGGCAGTCTTGCCGACGCATCCAAAGCCCATTTCGGCGTTTTTTGTTGAAGAATCAACATTTTTGTCACCGCCACCGGATCGACTCCGGCGGACCGGACGCCGACCGGCAAGCCGCCGCGGCCGGCGCCAGAGATTGTCATGCGGCTGCAGCCGGCCGAAATTGCCGCGCATGGGCGCCGGATTTCGCCGCCAGCCATCTTGAATTAGCTGACGGTTGAGTCTATCAACCGGCGCATCTTGGAGGCCTAATCGCTTCCCGGGCCGCTTTAGCTCAGTTGGTAGAGCACATCATTCGTAATGATGGGGTCGCGTGTTCGAGTCACGCAAGCGGCACCAGTTTTCCTTGCATTTCCAGCCCTGTACCACGTTGTAGGTGCATCTCGGCCATTGTCGGGAATCGCTGTTGGTGGGAAACTCCCGGTGTCAGCATGGGAGGTCAAAATGCCCAATGGTTTCAAGACTGGAGACGTCGTCAGGCTGAAATCCGGAGGCCCGGACATGACGGTGAGCGATGGCGCTGCCTCGGGCACGTATCTGTGCCACTGGTTCAACCGCGAGGGCGACGTCTGGACCCCGCAGCATGCCGGTTTCAAGCCGGACCAGTTGGTGGTGGTCAACGAACGGAAATAGTTTCAGCGCCCCTGAAGGGCTGCTTTCGGGCGCCGCCAGGCCCGCCGATCTCGTATGGCGGAACGACCGACGGATTTTCTGTGTCACCGCGTTTAACGGCTGAAGCGTAGCCGCAAATGGCCGCGCGCAACCGGAGACGAGAGCATGATCCGCCCTTCCATACTTGTCGTTGCCCTTGGCCTGCAGGCGGCTGCCGCGGCCGCCCAGACAACGACGCCAACCCCCGCCCCCGCGCCGACCCAACCGGCGCCAAGCACTTCGGCTGCCGCCAAGCCCGGCACCACGCTGGAGAAGTTCGAGGCGCGCCGGGAAAAGGCGTTCATGGCCGCCGACACCGACGGCGACGGCAAGGTCGGCTTGGCCGAGTGGACGGCATTCCAAACCCAGCGCAAGGCCAGGGGCGATCCGGCCAAAGCCTTCGCGCGGATGGATGCCAACAAGGACGAGTTCGTCGACAAGTCGGAGCTCGACGCTTTCCTCGCCAAGCGCTTCGCCAGGCTCGACAAGAACGCCGATGGCGTGCTCGGCGCGGACGAGACGCCGGGCCACAAAACCGCTCCCAATCAGGAGCAATGACCGAGAGGTTATGCGGCACGATGATCATCGGGAGCGCCCAGGCTGATGGGCGCCGATCCGGACGAGGAACTGGTACGGCGCATCAGTGCCGGCGACCA
>NZ_RZSC01001299.1:0-926 GCF_003998155.1 Mesorhizobium sp. M1E.F.Ca.ET.063.01.1.1 | reverse complement strand
GGGGCCCATGGCAGTCCTCCGAAAAGCTGTTTGGCCGTTTCTGGCCATCCTTATCCATTATAGCGCCGGACGACCGCACGATGCTTGCATTCAAGCGCTTGAAATGCTCATGTTGTGCGTAAAACGTGCATGGATGGAGAAAAATCCATGAATGATGAGCGTATTGATCAATTTGACCGCAAGATACTGGCGTTGCTGCAGGGCGACGCGCGGCTCACCAACAATGATTTGTCGGAGCGCGTGAACCTCTCGCCCTCGCAATGCTCGCGCCGGCGCCAACGGCTGGAAGAGGACGGCTATATCAGGGGCTACCGCGCTGTGCTTGACCGCGACCGCCTCGGCTTTTCGCTGGTCAACGTCATCTCGGTGACCTTGGCCACCCACAACCGCGACAACGCGCGGCGCTTCGGCGAGCTGGTGGCGCGGCTGCCCGAGGTGCAGGAGGCGCATGCGCTGACCGGCGAGATGGACTACATCCTGAAAGTGGTGACGCCCGACCTCAAATCGCTGGCGGAGTTCGTCAACGGTGTGTTGCTGCCGCACGAATCCGTGCAGCATGTGAAGACGGCGATCGTGCTGGAAACGCTGAAGGAAACCGGCGCGCTGCCGATTTAAGGTGTGCTGATATTCAGGTGAGGCCGGTCTACAAACGGCAGCTTCCTGCGCTTCCGGCCTTCGCCGGCCGAAGCACTCATGAGTGGCATTGCAGTTAAGGCCACGGCCGGCGTAGGCCGGTTCTCGGAAGCCGCCATCTTCGACTCGGCCCGACCTGAATCTCAGCACACCTTCGCTGGAAATCCTCAGCCCCGCTGCTGCTGGATCAGCCCATAGAGGTTGGTGCAGCGTGCGCCGGAGCGGCAATAGGCGAACACCGGGCCTTCGAGCTCATCGAGCGCCTCTGCCTGGTCCTCGACATTGTTCATGGT
>NZ_RZSC01001298.1:0-927 GCF_003998155.1 Mesorhizobium sp. M1E.F.Ca.ET.063.01.1.1 | reverse complement strand
CACCTACAAGACCCGCTATTGCATGGACGAGGGTTTCCAGAACGCAGTGCGCAAGGCAGCGAAGGAAAATCCCGACGGCTACCCGAAATATTTCGAAAGCCGCATCGCTTATATCCTGACCACCGGCGGCAACTGGGCGTCCGGCAGCATCGGCAACTTCAAGCTCACCATCGACAAGGGCAGCGCCAAGAACCTGGTTTCCTTCTGCGGCGACAATGTCCGCAAGGTCGGCCCGACGACGTTCGAGATGACGGCCAAGGATTTTTATCCCGAGCACGACATCGACATCCTGCTGCTCGAGCCGTCGGATAGCGGGAACGGCGGCTGATGGACATCGTGATCTACGTTGCCATCGCCGAGAACGGGGTGATCGGGCGTGAAGGCGGCCTGCCATGGCGGCTATCCAGCGATCTCAAGCGCTTCAAGGCCGACACGATGGGCAAGCCGATCATCATGGGCCGCAAGACCTATGAGGGCATCGGCCGGCCGCTGCCCGGCAGGCTGAATGTCGTGGTGACACGAGACAAGACCTGGCACGCCGAGGGCATCGAGGTCGCCCATTCGCTCGACGAGGCCATCACGCTGGCCAAGGTGCGCGGGCGCTGCATGGCGGGCGCCGGGGAGATATGCGTCGTCGGCGGCGGCGAGATCTATGCCCAGGCGCTGCCGCTCGCCGACCGCCTGCATGTCACCCATGTGCTCGCCGCGGTCGACGGCGACGCGCATTTCCCGCCGATCGATCCGGCCAGCTGGCGGATCGTCCGTTCCGAGGATTTTCCCGCAGGCGAAAAGGATAGCCACGCGACGCGCTACACGGTTTACGAGAGACGACGCGACGGTCAGTGACGACGACAAAGGGTCGCTGCCGAGCCAAATCGGACAGCGCGGGCGGCACGCCGCGTTGAAAGCGTGTCACGGCGTCCCTAT
>NZ_RZSC01001297.1:0-928 GCF_003998155.1 Mesorhizobium sp. M1E.F.Ca.ET.063.01.1.1 | reverse complement strand
TCGTTCTCCTCATCGTCATCATCGGCAGCTTCCTGCTGCTCGAGGCAGCACCCGGTGATGCGGTCGACGCCTATATCGTCTCGACCGGCGGCGACGCCGGCATGATCGAATTGCTGCGCCACCGCTGGGGCCTCGATCAGTCGGAACTGACGCGCCTCGCCAACTACCTCTGGGCATTGCTGCATCTGGACCTCGGCCAGTCCGTCACCTTCTCGCGACCTATCCGCGACGTCATCCTCGAACGCCTGCCGACCACGCTCATCCTGATGGGCAGCGCCACCGCGCTCTCCTTCGGCCTCGGCTCGGCGCTCGGCATCTATGCCGGCGCCAGACCGGGCGGCTTCCGCGACCGTTTGCTTTCGATCGGCTCGCTGGCGCTCTACGCCGTGCCCGGCTTCTGGCTCGGCCTTGTGCTGATCGTCGTCTTCGCCGTCGACCTGCGCTGGCTGCCGATCGGCGGCATCGAGACCATCGCATCGGCCAAGACCGGGCTGGCACGGGCCGCCGACGTCGCCACCCATCTCGTGCTGCCGGTGGCGGCGCTGGGCTTCATCTATCTCGCGCTTTATCTGCGCATGATGCGCGCCGGCATGGCGGAAGCCTGGCGTCAGGATTTTATCCTCGCCGCCCGCGCCAGGGGCCTGGCGCGCCGCCGCATCGTGCTTGCGCATGTCGCCCGCAACGCGCTCTTGCCTCTGGTCACCATGCTCGGCCTGCAATAGGCGCAGATGCTCGGCGGCAGCGTCGTCATCGAAAGCGTCTTTGCCGTTCCCGGCCTCGGCCGGCTGGCGCAGGAAGCCGTCGCCGGACGCGACACGCCGCTGCTGCTCGGCATCATTTTGGTCAGCGCCGTTCTCGTCGTCGTCATCAATCTCCTTGTCGACCTCGCCTACGCCTTCCTCGATCCACGCGTCGGCGCCAGCGAGGC
>NZ_RZSC01001296.1:0-930 GCF_003998155.1 Mesorhizobium sp. M1E.F.Ca.ET.063.01.1.1 | reverse complement strand
ATATAGTCCGGCCCGGACTTCGCGCCGCGCACCTTCAGTCCGCGCCGGGCGAGCGCGCGCAGCAGGCCGATGGTGACGCTGGTCTTGCCCGAACCGGAGCGCGGCGCGCCGATGATGATCGCGCGGGCGGCCACAATCCACCTGCCAGTGCCGCGCGCATGGCGACGATCTCGCCGACGACGATCAGCGCCGGCGAGGCGAGCCCGGCGGCCGCGGCCGCCTCGGCGATTGTCACGAGCGTTGCGACAACGATGCGCTCTTGCGGCGTGGTCGCCGCGACGATCACGGCGGCAGGAGTGGAGGGCGCAAGGCCGCCGCTGAGCAGCTTCGCCGCTATCACCGGCAGATTGGCCATGCCCATATAGACGACGACGGGCTGGCCCGTGCGCGCGATCGCGGCCCAGTCGATGTCGTCATCGGTGCCCGCGGCATGGCCGGTGGCGAGGATGACGGCCTTGTTGATGCCACGCATGGTGGCGGGAATGCCGGTCGCGGCCAAGGCGCTCAGGCCGGAGGTCAGGCCGGACAACACCCGGAACGGAATGTTTTCGCGCGCGAGCGCCAAAGCTTCTTCGCCGCCGCGGCCGAAAATATAGGGATCGCCGCCCTTCAGGCGCACGACGCGGCGGCCTTCGCGGGCAAGACGCACCAGTAGGGCGTTGATGTCGTCCTGCTTCATCGAGGGCTGGCCGCCGCGCTTTCCCGCGTAGAAAAGCTCGGCGCCTTCAGCAACCGCCACGACATCGGGCGAGACCAGCGCGTCATAAACCAGCGCGTCGCACTGGCCAAGCGCCGCCAGCACTTCCAGAGTCAGGCAGCCGGGATCGCCGGGGCCGGCGCCGGCCAGCCAGACATGGCCGGGCTCCAGCGCGCGCGGCTTGAAGTTCAGCCGCGCCAGTGCCTGCTCGACCGTTGCCCGTCCGTTTCTGT
>NZ_RZSC01001295.1:0-874 GCF_003998155.1 Mesorhizobium sp. M1E.F.Ca.ET.063.01.1.1 | reverse complement strand
ACACCTATATCGGCTACGACGGCTACCCGCACTATTGCCGCCTCTGAGAGCAATTCCAGGAAAAGTGTGCAGCGGTTTTCCGTCCGGAATTGCGTAAAAACAAGAGGAGGGGAACCGTCTCGGTAACCGGAAGAGGGGCCTTCGCGGCCCCTTTTTCGTTTGTTTGATCGCTCAAGATTTCTTGGGCTCGATCGGCAATCCGGCCAGGCGGCAGGCGTCGCCGACATTCGGTGTTTCATCGCCCAGCGCGACGAGTTCGAAGGTGTTTCCGGCATCCGGGTAAACCTTGGCAAGGAAAGGTTCGTCGTTGGAAGGGGTCTTGTCTTCGACGGAGCCGCACACCACGATCTCGTGGCGACCGTTCAACGCGCGTTCGCCAGCGAGCATCGTTCCGAACCTGGCGGAGATTGGGTTTTTCAGCCGCTGGCGGATGCCGGTCGTGATGATCTCTTCCAGGGCCAGCGAGATCGGGATGGGCGAGACCGCAATGGGATCGACGTGCTGGCCGCCGGCATCCGGTCGAGGTGTCGCCGCCACGCATCCGCAAAGTGAAGCGGCGAGCAAAAGCTGAAGCGTTTTCCGCATCCATGCCCTTTCGCATGCCTTCAAACGCCGCGGCAAGACGGTCAAGTCCCAAGCAGCCGACGGTGTACAGCGATTTTGCGAGCGTTTAATCTATCCCTCGACCGCCAATCGAGGGGAGGGTGGCTTGGACGAGCAGGACCCGAAAGAAGATCTGGTCGAACCGGTTTTCCGCAACGGCACCGTCACCATCGTCGGCATCCTGCTGGCCTTTTCGCTGGGCTTCATCACCCATTGGGCGGCCAACCCGATTCCATGGCAGACCTATCATCTGGTTGCCGTCGTGCCGATC
>NZ_RZSC01001294.1:0-944 GCF_003998155.1 Mesorhizobium sp. M1E.F.Ca.ET.063.01.1.1 | reverse complement strand
CTTCGTGACCGACACCTCGAGCAGCGGACTGTTCATCGACGATTCCGACAGCCCGCTCGGCACCGGCAGGTCGACGCGGCTGCAGAGCGGCATGCGGCTGAGGTTGGGCGACTACGTTCTCTATGTCGAGGTTCAGCCAAACGCGAGCCAGACGTCGGTCGGTCAGGTCGCCAACCAGTCCACCCCCGCATGGGCGCCACCGCAGCCGCGGCCTTCACCCAGCATCGGCGGCGACGATTTCTTTTCGGCCAAGGTCGAGGAAGAGCCGCGGCGGCCGCGTCCGGCCGATCTGCCAGACCCGTTCGAACAGCCTGCGCCCGGCGCTTATGATCGAGCTTCGAACCGGCGCAGTTCGCCTGCCTTCGACGACCCGTTCAGCCTCGATCCGGTGGCGACGCCGGAATCCAGCGATGCCGCGGCGCCCGGCCGGTCGGATCCGTTCGGTTTCGACGAGATGCCGTCCCGCGACAGCGCGACGGAGCCGGCGCCCAAACCGGCCGACTTCGATGACGACTTCGGGTTCGGGCCGGCTGCGGCGCCTGCCTCGGCCAACGGCGCCGATCCGGCCGGTCGTGGCGAACACCCGGCTGAAAAACCGCAGGCCGCTCATCCCTGGGATATGCCGAGCCAAGCGGTCGAGCCTCCTCCGCCGCCGCGCCCCGCCCCTGCTCCCAAACCGCACCGTCCGGCGCACGCGGCACCCGCTACGGAGATGGCGCTTCGTGCCGCGTTCCTGCGCGGCATGGGTGTCGAGGAAGCCGATTTCCCCGGCCGCGATCCGGTCGTCGAAATGGAGAAGTTCGGCCGCGAATACCGGCTGATGCTGGAAGGGCTGATGCAGCTCCTGCGCAAGCGCGCCGAGGAGAAGGGAAGCGCGCGTGTCGCCCAGACGATGGTCGGAGCTTCCGAGGTCAACCCGCTCAAATTCCTGCCGACGGCCGAGG
>NZ_RZSC01001293.1:0-944 GCF_003998155.1 Mesorhizobium sp. M1E.F.Ca.ET.063.01.1.1 | reverse complement strand
CCACGAGACGGTGCGGCACGCGTTGCAGCTTGGGCTGCGCGCGCTTGGAGCTGAGTGAAGATCAGGCCGGCTTCGCGCCGTAGATCACGTCCGCGCGCTTCTCGAAGGCTTCGGAGAACATGCGGAAGGCGCGGTCGAACATCGTCCCCATCAGCGCTCCGAGAATGCGGCTCTTGAATTCGTAGTCGATGAAGAAATGCACCTCACAGCCGCGATCGGCCGGATCGAAGCGCCAGATGTTGCTGAGATATTTGAATGGGCCGTCGATGTATTTGACGTCGATGGCGTTCTCGTCCGGCTTCAGGAGCACCTGCGTGGTAAAGGTCTCGCGGATCGCCTTGTAGCCGATGCTCATGTCGGCGACGAGGATGGTGCGGCCGTCGCGCTCCTTGCGCGAGCGCACCGTCAGCGCCTCGCAGAGCGGCAGGAATTGCGGATAGGCCTCGACATCCGCCACCAGCGCGAACATCTCCTGCGGCGTGTGGGTGACGCGGCGGATGGCTTCGAATTTCGGCATTTAGATGGTCAGCCGGCTTTCTCGAGCTGCGCTTCGCGCGCCGCACGCAGCCTGGCGAAGTCCTCGCCGGCGTGATGCGAGGAGCGCGTCAGCGGGCTCGACGCCACCAGCAGGAAGCCCTTGGTCTTGCCGATCGTCTCGTAGGACTTGAACTCGTCGGGCGTGATGAAGCGGATCACCGGATGGTGCTTCTTCGACGGCTGCAGGTATTGGCCTATGGTCATGAAGTCGACATTGGCCGACCGCAGGTCATCCATGAGCTGCAGCACTTCGTTCCGCTCCTCACCGAGACCGACCATGATGCCGGATTTGGTGAAGATCGACGGATCGAGTTCTTTCACCCGCTGCAGCAGCCGAATGGAGTGGAAATAGCGGGCGCCCGGCCGGACCGTCAGGTAGTTCGACGGAACGGTTTCGAGGTTATGGT
>NZ_RZSC01001292.1:0-946 GCF_003998155.1 Mesorhizobium sp. M1E.F.Ca.ET.063.01.1.1 | reverse complement strand
TTGCATCACCGCGCCGGAAACGGCGAGCGCGGCGCCGATCAGCACGCCGAGCAGGACACGCGGCATGCGGATGTCATAGACGATCAGCTGGTCGCGTGCGGCGAGCCCCGCATCGGCTGGCACGGCTCCGGTAAGCCAGTCACGAATGACGCGGACGGCGGACGCGTCGGAGGCGCCCGAGGTCAGCGACAGGAATATGGACAGCGCAAGCGCGAGCGACAAAAGCAGGATGACGGCCCTTGCCCGTGCCGAGCGGTCGCCATTGGCTGCCGTCGCCACCTTGCCTGCCGCGCCAGCGATCGACTGATCGGCCATTACCACTGGTCCGTGACCTGGCTGCCGTAGAGCGAGACGGCGAGATCGTGGATGGCTTCGGCTGTGCGCGGCCCGAAGCCCAGCAGATAGCCGCCGTCCATGCTGATCACCTTGCGGGCGGCACCCGCAGGCGTCGAGGCGATCGACGGATTGGCGAGCAGCTCATCCTCGGAGACCGGCGGCCCGGCGTTCTTCATGGTCAGGATCACGTCAGGCCTGGCCGTGACGATCGCCTCGTCCGACATCTGCTTGTAGCCGGAGAAACCCTCGACTGCGTTGACGGCGCCGGCCAGCTTGATGATGCCGTCGCCGGCGGTATCGCTGCCGGCGGCCAGGACCTTGCCGCCCTGCGTCGACAGCACGAACAGGATGCGCTTGCGCTGCTTGATCGAAGCCGCCTGCTTCTCGGCCGACTTCAGCTTCGCATCCATCTCGACCGCCAGTTTCTCGGCCTTGGCGTCGACGCCGAGCGCCTTGCCGACGACGCGGATCTTTTCGAGGATGCCTTCATGGCTGTAGTGCTCGGGCACCTCGATGAAGGCCACGCTCGACTTCTTCAGCACGTCGACGGCGTCCTTCGGGCCACTGCCGTGCAGGTCCAGGATTCCGGTGGGATTGACCGACAGCACGC
>NZ_RZSC01001291.1:0-946 GCF_003998155.1 Mesorhizobium sp. M1E.F.Ca.ET.063.01.1.1 | reverse complement strand
GCCGCTCGTCGTCTATTTCGGTGTGTTCCTGATCTCGGGCTCGAAGGCCGAGGCCTTCGAGCCCGAGATCAGGAACACACCGAAATAGACGACGAGCGGCGCCAGGACCGGCAGCAGCGACGGGATGATCATCTCGCGGATCGCCGCCCTGGTGAGAAGGTCGACGGCGCGCGCATAGTTCGGCTTCGAGGTGCCGGCCATGATGCCCTTGTCCTCGCGGAACTGCTTGCGCACTTCCTCGACGATCGAGCCCGCGGCGCGGCCGACGGCGGTCATGGCGATGCCGCCGAACAGATACGGGATCAGGCCGCCGAAGATCAGGCCGGCGACGACGTAAGGGTTGGAGAGGTCGAAGGAAACCTCACCCATGCCCTGGAAGTAGGGATACTTGTCGCCGTTGGCCGCGAAGAACTTCAGGTCGTTCGAATAGGCGGCGAACAGCACTAGTGCGCCAAGGCCGGCGGAGCCGATGGCATAGCCCTTGGTCACCGCCTTGGTGGTGTTGCCGACCGCGTCGAGCGCGTCGGTGGAATGGCGCACTTCCTTGGGCAGGCCGGACATCTCGGCGATGCCGCCGGCATTGTCGGTAACCGGGCCGAAGGCATCGAGCGCCACGATCATGCCGGCGAGGCCGAGCATGGTGGTGACGGCGATCGCCGTGCCGAAGAGGCCGCCGAGCTGATAGGTGGCGATGATGCCGCCGACGATGACGATTGCCGGGAGCGCCGTCGATTCCAGCGAGACCGCGAGGCCCTGGATGACGTTGGTGCCGTGGCCGGTCACAGACGCCTGGGCGATCGAATTCACCGGGCGCTTGTTGGTGCCGGTGTAGTATTCGGTGATCACCACGATGAGCCCAGTCACCAGCAGACCGATCAGGCCGCAGATGAACAGGTTCTTGCCCGTGATGGCGAGGCCGCCGACATTGCCGATCTCGCCCCAGCCC
>NZ_RZSC01001290.1:0-949 GCF_003998155.1 Mesorhizobium sp. M1E.F.Ca.ET.063.01.1.1 | reverse complement strand
CGATCTCCAGCGTCATCCCGATCCAGGCCTACGAGATCCTGCAAAATGAGCAGACCGTCTCGATCCTCTACACCATCGTGTCGCTGCTCGGACTTTCGGTGACGCTGTTCATGCCGATGCTGATCCGCCGCTTCGCCCGACGCTGGGTCTACACGGCCGGCTGCCTGATGCTGGCGCTCGGCTCGGTCTTCTTCGTCACCCACACACTGCCGGGCCAACTCGCCGGCATGCTCTGCCGCGTCATGGGGGCGAGCGCGCTGTCGATCACGCTCAACCTCTACATCATGGACCACATCCGCAAGACCGATTTCATGCAGGCGGAATCGCTGCGCATAGCGTGGTCGATGTTCGCCTGGACAGGTGGGCCGACGCTCGGCATCTTCCTCTACACGCGCTTCGGCATCTATGCCGCGCATGGCGCGGTCGTGGCCTTCGCGCTGTCGCTGCTGGCGCTGTTCTGGGCCTACCGGCTGGGCGACAACCCGTCGATCCGCCCCGGCAAGAGCCGGCCGGCCAATCCGCTCGCCAATATCGGCCGCTTCATCGCGCAGCCGAGGCTCAGGCTCGCCTGGCTGATCGCCTTCGGCCGCTCCTGCTTCTGGACGACCTTCTTCGTCTATGGTCCGCTGTTCATGGTGATCACGGGCGAGGGCAAGCTTGCAGGCGGGCTGCTGGTTTCGGCGGGCAACGCGCTCTTGTTCATGGCGATCTTCTGGGGCAAGGCGGGCAAGCGCTTCGGCGGCCGCCAGACTATGACCTTCGCCTATTTCGCCATGGCGGCGATGCTTTTTGCGGCAGGCGGAGTCGGCGAGACCGCGCCGCTGCTCACCGCTGCCTTCCTGCTCTGCGGCGCGCTCTTCACCATCGCGCTCGATGCGCTGGGCTCGACCGCCTTCATGCGCTCGGTGCGCGCTTACGAGAGGGCGCAGATGGCGGCGGTCTACCGCAC
>NZ_RZSC01000128.1:0-11280 GCF_003998155.1 Mesorhizobium sp. M1E.F.Ca.ET.063.01.1.1 | reverse complement strand
GCCGTCTCGCGTCGCGACTTTCAACTGAACGAGGGCGGGTCGGGTTACCGGGTCGCCGATCCGGCTCACCAGCATGCACTCGGCAGCCGCGACCTCGGACAGGGCAGCGCAGATCGCCTCGGCGATATCACGCGCCGCGATGTTGTAGATCTTCCCGACATGCGACACCGGGTTCTTGCCCGCGGCCGCTTCAAGGCTCATTGGCCGACAGGGCGTAATCAAGCCATTGACCCTGTTGCCGCGGCCTACCTGGCCGTCATCCCCAGCCTCGGCCGATGTCCCGGTGACGGTGAGGTAGAGCGCGCCCTGGGACGCTCCATCGGCGGCATTGACGTCCACTTCGGACTCTGTGAACCCATGCTGTCGGGCAAGTTCTGCCACGAGTGTCCGAAGCTCGGATCTCTCGGCAAGATAATCGTCGCTGTGAGCGAGATAACGTCCGATCATGGCGCAGGCGACGGTCAGGCGAACCGACCTGCCTTGTCGAACACCCATCACCTTTACATCCTCGCCCCATGCGGGATGTACGCGAATTCGGTCTCTTCCGTTGATGTGCCGTTCGACGTCAAGCACCAGAGTCTCGAGGGCGCTCATCGGCGCGTAGCCAACGCCAATCGAAGTATCATTGGCCAAGGGAGCTTCGGACGTGCGCGAAAACAGCTCCTGCAGGTCCTGCGAGCCGGGTCGAGTCAGCACGTGAAACCGGACGTCGCGTTCCGCATCGAGCGCGTGCAGGTTGGATTTCAGCCAAGACCGGGACCCCTCGATCGCTATCTCTTCGACCGGGATATTTTCGCCGCCGGTTTCCGTCGTGGCCCTACCCGCCAGATAGATGTTTATCGGACTGGTGAGAGAGCCGCCCCCGAAAGCGGGCACGGAGCGACCGCCCAGCAGAAGCGCCTTGTCCACGTTGTGGTGAAGGATGCGATCGAAGCGTCGAGAATACTCCAGGCACAGATTGCGCGAGAATGTTTCAGCAAGGGCATCGCAGATGGTGTCCGGGTGCCCCAATCCCTTACGCTCGACGACTTCGACCGGGTCATCGGGAACGTCATATGCCGTGAGCAGCAGCTCTGGTGTTGACGAGGCTTCAGGGAGCGACATGGCTGCGCATCCGATTACAAGCGGCTGGTCATGACGGCTTGCCTTCACCGGACTGGCCGCTCAATCTGGCAAGGACGCGATCCAGCCGCGGCAGGAATCCGGGGACATGTTTCATGTACGCGCGATACGCATCGCCGAATTCGGCAGCCGCTTCGCGCTCCTCGGCTTGTGCGAGCCTCACATACATGACGACCAGCACCGGGAACATCGCGAGCGTGAGCAGCGTAGGCCACTGAACGAGGAAGCCGAGCATGACCAGGATGAAGCCGACATATTGCGGGTGGCGGACATAGCTGTACGGTCCGCCCGTTGCGAGAGAGCGGTGCTGCTGGGTGTCGTAGAGAACGCGCCACGCAGCCGCGATCAGCCAGAACCCGCCGCCGATCAGGACGAAGCTCAGCAGGTGGAACGGTCCGAAATGCGGATTGACCCGCCAGCCGAACATCATTTCCAGCAAGTGGCCGGCATCGTGCGAGAACCAGTCGATCCCCGGATAGCGGGCCTGCAGCCAGCCGGACAGAAAATAGATGGTGAGCGGAAAGCCGTACATCTCCGCGAACAGCGCGACCAGGAACGCGCTGAAGGCCCCGAACGAACGCCAGTCCCGCCCGGTCTGCGGCTTGAAGAAGCTGTAGGCAAACAGGATGAAGACCGCGGAGTTGACGATCACCAGGCTCCAAAGGCCGTAGGCTTGGGTCTCGGCGCTCATGACGGATTCCTTTCGTCGGACCGGTTGCGGTGGCCGCCGTGTCCGCCATGGCCATGTCCCCCATGCATGAAGAAGTGCATGAAGACGCAGCCTAACGGCAGCAGGTAGAACAGCGCGCCAAGGACATGGGCGCGGTGCTCGGTGAAAAGCAGGAACCCGCCGATCGCAAGGAAGCCGAGCAGGACAAGTCCGGCTCGTGAAGCCAGAAAGGGGCCTTGCGGATGGTCGTGGTCTGAGTGGTCATGTGTCGACATTGCGGGTCTCCTATTCGACGACGAGGCGGCCGCGGAACATGCCCATGGGGCATGAGAATCCGAACTCGCCCGGTTCCTTGGGCATCAGCTCGACGGCGACGGTCTCCCCCGTCGGCAGGTCGGCGCTCTTCTGGAAATCGGGGAAAATCACCTTGTCCGAGCAGGAGGCGGTCTCCTCACGACGGAAGTTCAGCCGGACCGGGCGGCCGCTGCGGACGACGATCGTATCGGGCGTGTAGCCGCCCTTCACGAGGATCATCGCCTCCTGGTAGCCGCCGCTCGTTTCCGCGGCGCGGATGCCCTTCGAACGCTTGAGCCAGAAGAACCAGATGATGAACGCGACCAGGCCGATTCCGGCGACGGTCACTATCCAGCGGTCGGGTGTCATTGGCCTGTCCTCCTCGGTTGAAAGAAGCGCAAACGGTTGGCGTTGGTGACGACGGTCGCCGAACTGAAGGCCATGGCGGCGGCGGCGATCAGGGGCGAGAGCAGAAGCCCGATGAACGGGTAGAGCACGCCCGTCGCGACCGGGATGCCCAGCGCGTTGTAGCCGAAGGCCCCTACGAGGTTCTGCCGGACGTTGCGCATCGTCGCCCGGCTGATCTCGATCGCCGTGACGACGCCCATCAGGCTGCCCCTGATAAGCGTCACGTCGCTCGCCTCGATGGCGACGTCGGTTCCGGTGCCGATGGCGAAGCCGACATCGGCCTGGGCGAGCGCCGGCGCGTCGTTGACGCCGTCGCCGACCATCCCGACAGACTTGCCCTCGAGCTGCAGCTTCTGCACCTCGTGCGCCTTGTCGTCCGGAAGCACTTCCGCCAGCACCCGATCGATGCCGACTTCGCGGGCGATCGCCCGACCTGTGCGCTCGTTGTCGCCGGTCAGCATCACGACCTCGATGCCCAATCCTTTCAGGATTTCGATCGCCGCCCTGGAGTCCGGCTTCACGGTGTCGGCGACCGCGATCAGCCCGGCCGCCTGCCCGTCGACCGCAACGTACATCGGCGTCTTGCCTTCGTTGGCGAGACGCTCCCATTGCGGCAGCAGCGCGTCCGCGGGAACACCCCGGTCGCGCATGAGCTTGGCGTTGCCGAACAGCACGTCATGGCCGTCGATCCGACCACCGACGCCGTGACCCGGGATGGCCGCGAAACCTTCAGCGTCGACCAGCTCGATCTTGCGCGCCTCGGCGCCCTTGACGATGGCCGAGGCCAGCGGGTGCTCGGAGCCGCGCTCAAGGGACGCGGTGAGCCGCAGCACGGCGCTCTCTTCGTGGCCCGGCGTGACGACGACGTCGGTCAGCGCCGGTTCGCCCCTGGTGATCGTGCCCGTCTTGTCGAGGATGATCGCGTCGAGTTTTTCGGCCGCCTGCAGCGCGTCGCCGGAGCGGATCAGGATGCCGTTTTCAGCTCCCTTGCCGATGCCGACCGTGAGCGAGGTCGGCGTCGCAAGGCCGAGGGCGCAGGGACAGGCGATGATCAGCGTGGTGACCAGGATGACCGTGGCATAGATCAGCCGCGGTTCGGGCCCGAAATCGTACCAGACCACGGCCGCCAGGATCGCCACGATCATGACCGCCGGCACGAAGTAGCCCGACACGGTATCGACCACGCGCTGGATCGGCGCCTTCGACCCCTGCGCGTCCTTCACCATGCGGATGATGCTTGCGAGGGCGGTATCCTTGCCGACCTTCGTCGCGGCGAAGCGGAAGCTGCCTGTCTTGTTGAGCGTGCCGCCGATGACCTCGTCGCCGACCTGCTTTTCGACCGGCATGGATTCGCCCGTGATCATCGACTCGTCGACAGCGCTCGATCCCGCACTCACCTTGCCATCGACCGGGATTTTTTCACCCGGACGGACGATCACCGTGTCGCTGACCAGCACTTCCTCCACGGGCAGGTCGATTTCCTTGCCGTTGCGCGCGACTCTTGCCGTCTTCGCCTGCAGCCCGATCAACTTCTTGATCGCCTGTGAGGTCCTGCCCTTTGCCTTGATCTCCAGGGCGAGACCCAGCACGACGAGCGCGACGACGACGTCGGTCACGTCCCAGAAGACTTCGGCCAGCGCCATGTCGGGAAAGATCCCTGGCCATGCGACCGCCACGACCGAATAGAGGAACGCCGCCGTGATGCCGATCGCGATCAGCGTGTGCATGTTGGCCGCGCGGTGCTTCAGCGCGTCCCACATGCCTACGAAGAACTGGGATCCCGACCAGAGCAGGACGGGCAGGCTCAGCACGCCGAGCAGCGCCCAAACCATCCGACGCGTGCCGCTGCCCATGGGCATCCAATCTCGCAGTCCCGGAATGAAATCGGGGTAGCTGAGCGCCATTACCGGGAGGGAGATGACGGCGGCGAGCCAGAACCTGCGCATCAGGCCGCGATACTCCTGTTCGTTCGCTGCCTCGGCCGGGTCCAGCGTCGCGTCCGCCGGCTTGATTTTCGGCTCGGCCACACGATAGCCGGAGGACTCGATCGACTGCCTCAACTCCTGGAAATCGGTCCGTTCCGGCTGATACTCTATGTCGACAGCGTTGGGTGCGAGGCTGGCGCGGGCGGCGATCACGCCAGGGGTCATCTTCAGCGCCAGCTCGACACGTATGGCGCATGAGGTGCAATGCATGTTCTTGATGGGAATGCGCATCGTTGCCGTACCGGCGGCGTAGCCGACGGAGCGGATGGTGCGCAGGATTTCCGCGACCTTCGCCTGGGCTGGGTCATAGTCGACCTTCGCCGTCTGCGTGGCGAGATTGACCGAGGCGGCCTGCACCCCTTTGACCGCGCGAATAGCCGTCTCGATGGCCGGCGGGCAGTGGGCGCAGGTCATTCCTCCAATGCGCAGGGTGAGCGACTCGCGCCCGTTAGCCAGGCCACCTGGAGGGGGGTGGATTGTGGTTTCTGTCCGAATGTTCATGATTTTTCTCCTCGAAAGGCGTTCCTGACCGGGAGCCGGCGTTGGCCCAGCACAAAGAGCGACCCGGTCGGCAAGCGTGAGGTTTGCCCGCCGAGCAGGTTGTCAGGGAGCGGAACGAGGAGGCCGAAAAGCTTCGTCAGGCTTTGTCAGCGAGAAGCTTGATTGGACGAGGAAAGCCGGGGCATCGGGCTCCGTTACAAAGCCAATTCCTGGCGTTGCCGCCAGAATGGCCGCCGAACCGAAACAGTGCCCGCCCGCGCACAGGCCGCAATTGGCATGGACCGCGCCGTCGTGACAGCCGGGTTCGGCAAATACCGCCAGAACGCTCGTCGTAAAGGCCGCCCGATCGGCTTTGTACTCGGCAATTGATGAAACGACCTTGACTGACGAAACACCTTGCAAGGCACCGAACTCATGCCCTTGCGCCTGACCCGAAGGCGTCAGCGACAGGAAAAGAGCAAGCCCAAGCGCAAGCATGATCGCTCCGAAAGCACCGCTTGCGGTCCGATGGTCTCGCTGCCAGATCTGACAATATCGCCCAAGCACAGCACGGCTTCCAAGCTCTTCACATCCTTCATGATCGCCGGCTTAGTCAAAATGCGCTTTGATGTGCGTCAAATCCGTTCCAGGCAAGGCCCCGCACCACGCAGGCACCCCGACCGGGTGGCCGCACGTCGAACCTCTGCCCAACTTGGCAGGGCCCGGCCTTTTAACATCCGGTCCGATCCAGCTTCGTCGGGTCACTATAGGTGCTGGTATTTGAAGTTGACCCGCACGGGAGATTCGTGCCCGGGCACTGTTATGTCGAGCTTGATGTCGTATCGGTCGCTGCCTCGCAGTTCGACGAAATTGCCGTACGTGACGGTCCCTGCGATCAGCATCGGCTCCAGCGCGACGTTCTGCGCACCGACCTGAGCAAGCCCGGATATGTTCGCCCTCACTCGCGCGTTCTCGATCCGCGCGCCGGTCTTCGCATCGAAGATCGCGACCACAATATGATACTGATGCGCACCCGAAGGCGCGCCCCCGTGCATGGCACCTTCAACGTGCCACTCTTGGTGACCTCCGACGATGGCGGCCGGCAGGACGCCGAAATAGACGCCAATTCCCTGAACAGCCTGGAAGTTCTCGTCAGCCCAAGCAGCTCGCCCGGTGGCCAAGACTGAAACAATCAGGCCGATCAAAAGCGCAAGGGAACGTTGCCGCCATCCGAATCTGCTTTTCAGAGCCGGCACCTGTCGAGCAATCCACTTCGTATCCGAGGTTCGCCTTTTGTCCAACATGGTCTTTCTCCCGCTTACGTTCGAGCGCTCCTCTCAGGGCGCGCTTCTGACTTCCCATCAGCGTGCGACGACGAATGCTGGTCCAGAATAGGGGCGCTCGAGGCGCCAACCGATGGACGCTCATAAAGCTGTCCAGGACCGAGCTCGTTCAGCCAACCGCCAGCGAACCCGGCACGGCGCAACCCAGTCACGATGTGCGGGCAACCGCGCATCAGGCGCCACAACAGGCCAGTCAGATGGTTCTCGATCATCAGCACGATGGGGCCCTGGTTGATGCCGAAATGCCAGGGCGACACCCACCAACCGTAGGGGTTACCGGGCCCCCCTGGATGAGTGGGATTGAAGGCGGCCTTGAAGCCGTATCGATTGAACTGCTTAAGCTTGGCCTGGTGGATACAGAAGTGGATCGCCTGCAGGACGATTTCAGGAGCGAATGGCAATGAGGCGACGACTGCCCAGGGCGCGAGCGTGCCGTCATCCGGTCCGTAGGGGACGCCGCGCCCGACATAGTCGTAGAACTCCCGCTGGATGCCGTTCAGCTTGAGCGTGGCGGGGCCTGGTCCTTCGCTTGCCGTGATGCCCCAACAGCACTCTCGGTAACCGTCGAACCTGCGCGGGTTCATGATGGCATAGCATTGCTGGAGGTAGGTCGCTCGGCGGCTGTTCTCGAAATAGTCGATGCCCTTTTCCCGCATGAAGGCATCCTGGATCCCGCGAAAGTCGATCCAGACATGCGAGAGCTGATGCGTGAACAGCGGCCCAGCGTACAGATAGTCGTAGCCGTAGCAGCTCTCCCAGCGATAGGTCGAAGTCCAGGCGGCGTAGCTGCTTTCGGGAAGCGGAAAGGTCGGCGAGCCGAGTGCCAGAACGTAGAGCAGGAGGGCCTCGTCGTAGCCTTCCCAGCGATATTTGATGAACCCGTTTTCCGGGGTCCAGCCGTGCGTCACTGTCGCGCCCTGGTCTTGCGCCCACTGCCAATCGGCACGGCGATAGAGCGCGTCGGCGAGCGTGCGCAGTTCCCTCTCGTCGGCTGCATCCGCATCGAAATAGGCGGCCGCCGACAGGGCGCCGGCCAGCAACAGCGCGCTGTCAATCGTCGACAGCTCACATTGCCAGGCTCGCTGTCCCGTCTGCATGTCGAGGAAATGATAATAAAAGCCACGGTGCCCGGTGGCGTCCGGCTCCGGTCCGTGCGGGCTTGCCCAGAAGAAGCGCAGCGTGGCCAGCGTTCGTGCCACCGCAGCTTGACGCGCTATGAACCCGCGCTCGACGGCGACGGGATAGCAGGCGAGAGCGAGGCCCGTCGCAGCGATGCTTGCCGGCCAATTCGCAGCAGTCTTGTCGCGGATGAGGCCATTGGCAGGATTCACCTCGTCCAGGAAGTAGTCGAACGTCTCCCGCTGAAGCTGCAGCAGCTCTTCCGTGCCAATGCTCCGCTTCATCTTCATGGCCTCACCAGGAGATCTCGTCTTGGTCGCGTGGGGCCGTCGCGGTCTGCCTCAACGGCCCCTCCGAGCTCACATCATGCCCATCGGCGCCGGCATGAGCAGCTTGTCGGCCACCGCCTTTTGCGCTTCGCTCAACGTTGCGTAAAAGGGCTCCATTGCCGCTTTCAACTGGCGCAGGCCTTCGAGCCGTGCAGAGAGCATCTGCTCGACTTGATCGATCCTCTTCAGAGGCGTCATCGCGGCAGAGCCAGCGGACATCATCGCGCCGCCCATCCCGGCCATCGCCTCTTTTGCGAGCTTGGCATTGGCACGCATTGCATCGGCCACAGCCTTCCATTGCGGCTGTTGCGCATCGGTCAGCTTGAGCTCGGCCTGCAGGAACGCGATGCGCCCTTCGACGTGGTCCGGAGACATCATCTGTTCAGCCGATCCGTCCTTCGCAGACATCATGCCCATCATCATCCGCATCATCTCGCCGGACATCATCCCGCCCTGGGGCATCATTCCACCCTGCGGCATCATCCCACCCTGCGGCATCATTCCACCCTGCGGCATCATCCCGCCCTGGGACATCATTCCACCCTGCGGCATCATCCCGCCTTGGGGCATCGTTCCGCCCTGGGGCATCATTCCACCCTGGGACATCATCCCACCCTGCGGCATCATCCCGCCTTGGGGCATCGTTCCGCCTTGGGGCGTCATCCCGCCTTGGGGCATCATCCCACCTTGGGGCATCATCCCACCCTGCGGCATCATCCCGCACATCATTCCACCCTGCGGCATCATTCCGCCCTGAGGCATCATGCCGGCCTGGGGCATCATTCCGCCCTGCGGCATCGTTCCGCCCTGTGGCGTCGCGCCGCCCTGGGGCATCGTCCCGGCGCTGTCGCCGGACACCGGGGCCGGCGCAGCGGCAGGCGCGGTTCCCGCACTGCCAGGGGGATGGTGGGCGTCGTTGGCGAAGGCCGCAGATGAGAAGAGCATGGCTGCGGCGAGGACGGTTTTGCTTAGCATTTTCATTGTCTGGTTCTCCTGGATTTCGGGTTCAGGGTTCCGCGCCAGTCACCCGGCGCTGCCAAGAGTCGGCTGCGGCACCTGGAACGTGATCCCGTTTGGCCCCTTGCCGACTGCATAGGACTTCACGACCGACTGATCCTTGACCGAGATCAGTGACACGGTGCCGTAGGCGATGTTGGTCACGAAGACGAAAGCGGCGCGGGTCGGCAAGCGTGAGATTTGCCTGCCGAACAGGTCGTCAGAGAACGGAACGAGGAGGTCGAAAGGTCTCGTCAGGCTTTGTCAGCGCGGCGCCTGATTGGTCGATGAAAACTGGGGCGCAGCGCACCGGTACAAGGCCGATGTCCGAAGCAGCCGCAAGAACCGCAGCCGAACAAGCGAAACAATGCCCACTCACGCACAAACCGCAATTGGCGTGGGCTGCGCCGTCATGACAACCTGAATCATCCGGAGCGGATGCGAACAGGACGGTCGCCATCGATGTCGCCTGATCGGCTTTGCAGTCGCCAATTGATGGAACGACCTTGGCTAGCGAAACGCCCTGTGAAGCGCTGAACTCGTGCGCCTGGGCTGAAGGCGTCAGCAACAGGAAAAGGGCAAGCCCGAACGCAAGCATGATCGCACCGAAGGTACCGCTTGCGGTCCGATCGTCTCGCTGCCAGATCTGACAAGATCGTCCAAGCACAGCACGGCTTCCAGGCTCGTCACATTCCGCAGGATCGCCTGCTCGGTCCAAATGCGCTTTGACGTGCGTCAAATCCGATCGACTCCAGCTCAAGGGCACCTCCAAGGCAACCTCAAAAACACGCGCGTCCGATTTGTGCGGCATCGCTGGAGGCACGGACCGATATCGACAAGGCAGTATCAGCCGAAATTCGCATCGTTCAGCCAGCCGCCCTTGAAGCGAAGAGAGCCACATTAAACCCCGCTGATGTGTTATGTATTTCATGGAAGGGGCGTCCCCCGCGTGAAATGCGACTGGAACGAGCAGGCAAAGCCGCAACTTGATTGAGAGTGCGCGCGATGAGGTTCTGGGCAGCTGTTGTTGGTTTGTTTTTCCTGGTTGCAGGCAATCTGCTGGAGGCACCCGCCCTTGCCGCCGGCGGCAACCGGGTCGCCCTGGTCATCGGCAACAGCAAATATGTCTACGCGCCGGCGCTTCCCAATCCTGCCGGCGACGCGCGCCTGATGGCCGAAGTCCTGCGCAAGGCGGGGTTCAACGTCATCGAAGGCGTCGACCTCGACTACGCCGGAATGCGTGACCGGCTGAACAAGTTCACCGAAGCCTCGTACGAGGCGGATACGGCGCTGATCTACTACGCCGGCCACGGCATGCAGGTGAACGGCAAGAACTACCTGATCCCGGTCGATGCCGAGCTTACGGCTCCGGCGCATCTCAAGACCCGCACCATCCAGATCGACGAGTTGCTCGACGCTCTCCCGCCGGACCCCGCCGTCGGCATCGTCATCCTGGACGCCTGCCGCGACAATCCTTTGGCAAGGACACTCGCGGCTTCCTTGCCGAAGAGCCGCTCGACCACCGCGCCGGGCCTGGCGCCCATCGATGTCAGCGGCTCGGACGTTGGCACCGGCGGCGTGCTGATCGCCTTTGCGACCGATCCCAGTTCCGTGTCCTATGACGGCAACGGCGCCAACAGCCCTTACACGACCTCGCTGGCCAGGCATCTGGCCGAGCCGGGCGTGGAGATCCAGAGCGCGTTGACCCGCGTTCGCGGCGAGGTGACGGCCGAGACCGATGGGCGCCAGCGGCCCTGGCACAATGCCTCGCTCGGCCGCGAGGTCTTTATCGGTCCGCAAACGCCGCCACCCGCCGCCCCGGCTCCGCAGCCGTCCGCCACCGAGACTCCGGCCCAACCCGCAGGCACCGACGCGCGCGGATGGGAAATCGAGCAGCGCGTGTGGGACGAGGCCTCCAAGCGCAACACGCTGGCGCATTACGAAGCCTATCTGCAGCAATTCCCCAAGGGGGCGTTCGCCGATCTCGCCCGTCTCAACATCGATCAGCTCAAGAAGTCGCCGGTCACTGTCGGCAATGCACCGACTGTTGTCGCCAATACCGAGAGCGCCGCGTCGCGATCCGCCACGGCGGCGGCACCGGCCGCGGCCGCCAATCCCGAAACCGACACCGGGACCGAACTGACGGAAAGCGCGATCGGGCTCGATCGTCAGGAAAAGATCGACCTGCAGGAAAGGCTGCTGGCGATCGGTTACGACCTGGACGAAGCCGACGGCGACTTCGGCCTCAAGACGCGCCGCGCCATCGGCCAATGGCAGGAAGAGAACAAGCTGCCCCCGACCACCTTTCTTACCTCAAAGCAATATGCCCGCCTGAAACTCGATACGGACGATGCCCTGAAGAGCTACCGAGCCCAGCGGGCGTCGGAAGCGGAAGCTAGAAAACAGGAAAGCGCCGCACCGCAAAAGACCGAGAAACCGCAGCCGGTCGTCCGTGCGAAGCCGAGACGCGACCGGCAGCGCGAAGCAGCCAATCCAAGACCGGCGCCGAAATCGAAGGCGGCGGGACGAAAGTC
>NZ_RZSC01001289.1:0-952 GCF_003998155.1 Mesorhizobium sp. M1E.F.Ca.ET.063.01.1.1 | reverse complement strand
GGCCGGTGCGTTCGATGACATGGCCGGTTTCCTCGACAGCCGCTGCCAGTGCGCCCGCAGGCGTGTAGGAGACCAGCCGCGGCTGTCCAAGCTCGGTGTTGTTGGCGACGCCGATGACCGCGACCTTGACCTTGTTGCCCAGCGCGTCCTGCTGCTCCATCGGCTGCGGCGTCGCCGTCACGGTGATTTCCTTGCCGTCGCGCAACATAGTGAAAGTGATGGCGTCGCCTGCGCGACCCGAGACCAGGCGCTGAACGTCGGCGAAGGTCTCCACCTTGCTGCCGTCGACTTTGACGAATCGGTCGCCGGGCTGGATGCCTGCCCGCGCCGCAGGACTGCCGGCAACGACTTCGGCCACTGTCGGCTCCATGACCGGACGGCCGTAAAGCGAAAACAGGACCGCGAAGACGGCGATCGTCAGCAGGAAATTGAACAACGGTCCGGCGACGACGGTGGCCGCGCGCTTCCAGATCGGCTGGGTGTGGAAAGCGACTTCGCGCTCGGCCTCGGTCAACGATTCGATGTCTTCGGCACTCGGCTGGCTCGATGTCGCGTTCATGTCGCCGACGAATTTGACATAGCCGCCAAGCGGGATGGCGCACAGCTTCCAGCGCGTGCCGTAGCGGTCGTTGAAACCGAAGAGTTCCGGGCCGAAGCCGATGGCAAAAGCCTTCACGCCGATGCCGCACCAGCGGCCGATAAGATAGTGACCCATCTCATGGACGAACACGACGACGGTGAGCACGAACAGAAACGGCACGAGGGTGCCAAGGACAAAGCCCTGCGTGCTGAAGACCGCGTGAAGAATCTCGTTCAAGTCATGCCCTCAAATTCGCCCGCGAACGCGATACTCCGCCGCGACTGTGACATCAATCCGGGCGAATCCGTGGCACGTGCCATTTTTCGAAGCACGGCAACGCCACTCAATTCGGAAACAACCCCAGTGCCGGAT
>NZ_RZSC01001288.1:0-961 GCF_003998155.1 Mesorhizobium sp. M1E.F.Ca.ET.063.01.1.1 | reverse complement strand
GGTGTGATTGCAAAGAAGGTGGGAATGACCCGCATCTATAACGATGCCGGGGAACACGTTCCCGTCACCGTTCTCCAGATGGAGAACTGCCAGGTCGTGGCGCAGCGCACGCAGGAGAAGAACGGCTACACCGCCGTCCAGCTCGGCGTTGGCCTTGCCAAGGTGAAGAACACGTCGAAGGCGATGCGCGGCCATTTCGCTGCCGCCTCCGTCGAGCCGAAGGCGAAGCTCGCCGAGTTCCGCGTCTCCGCCGACAACTTGATCGACGTCGGCGCCGAGCTCACCGTCGAGCACTTCGTCGCCGGCCAGAAGGTCGACGTCACGGGCACTTCGACCGGTAAGGGTTTCCAGGGCGTGATCAAGCGGCACAACATGGGTGGCGGCCGTGCCACGCACGGTAACTCGGTCTCGCACCGCACGCACGGTTCGACCGGTCAGCGCCAGGACCCCGGCAAGGTGTTCAAGGGCAAGAAGATGGCCGGCCACATGGGCGACGTTCGCGTCACCACCCAGAATGTCGAGGTCGTCTCGACCGACGCCGACCGCGGCCTGATCCTGATCCGCGGCGCCGTTCCGGGCGTCAAGGGCGCCTGGATCCTGGTTCGCGACGCGGCCAAGGTTGCGCTGCCCGCCAACGCACCGAAGCCCGCCGCAATCCGCGCTGCCGCTGTCGCCAAGAACGACGCCCCGGCTACTGAGGGAGCAGAATAATGGACCTCAAGATCACAACGCTCGGCGGCAAGGACGCCGGCAAGGTGAAACTCTCCGAGGAGATTTTCGGCCTTGACCCGCGCGAGGACATCCTGCAGCGCGTCGTGCGCTGGCAGCTCGCCAAGAAGCAGCAGGGCACGCACAAGGCCAAGGGCCGCGCCGAGATCGCGCGCACCGGCGCCAAGATGTACAAGCAGAAGGGTACGGGCCGCGCCCGTCACCATTCGGCTCGCGCTCCGCAGTTCCGCGG
>NZ_RZSC01001287.1:0-962 GCF_003998155.1 Mesorhizobium sp. M1E.F.Ca.ET.063.01.1.1 | reverse complement strand
TCGAGCCGGTGAGCTGGATAAAGCGGGCAGCGGATGCCGCCGCGCATTGGGCGATCGCGAGGCCGAGCGTCTCGAATGCCAGCGCCAGCGATGCGGTGTGGAAATTGCCGGTCGACAAAACCTGAGCGTCATCAACGAGCACCAGCGGGTTGTCGGCGGCGGCATTGAGCTCGATCTCGACGGCGAGCCGCGCATGGTCGATCGCCTGGATCAGCGCGCCATGGATCGAGGGCATGCAGCGGATCGACAGCGGATCCTGAATGGTGGTCGGCACGGGTGCGTCCTCGCGGGCGAGCAGCTCGCGCAGCGCCTTTGCCGCGACCTGCTGGCAGGCGCCCGGCCGTGCCTGGTGCAGACGAGGATCGAGGATGGTGCGGTTGGCGCCCAACGCCTCCATAGTCAGCGCGCCGGCCTGCTGCTGCTGTTCGAGCGCCGACAAAGCGTCGACGAGAGCCAGAGCGCCGACGCCGGTGGAGACCGCGGAAGCGTTGATCAGCGAGAGGCCGTCCTTCGGCGCCAGGCTGACCGGGACAAGGCGCGCCATCATCAATGCCTTGGCTGACGGCATGCGCCGGCTTTGGTAGTCGGCATCGCCTTCTCCGATCAGCGTATGGGCAATCGCCGTCATCAGCACCAGGTCGCCGGCGCCGATCGAGCCGAGCGAGGGCATCACCGGATGGACGCCTGCGTTGAGCAGGTCGACAAGCGCGGTGAAGACAGGCGGCGACAGGCCGGAGCCGCCGGCCGATAGCATGGCGACGCGGGCGAACATTGCCGCGCGCACCAGTTGGGCCGGCAATGCGGTCCCCACCGCTGCGGCGCGGCCGTCGAGAAGCTGGCGCTGGAACGCGCCGGCATCACCTTCGACTGTCGCGCCGAGATTGGCCCCCAAGCCGGTGTTCAGCCCGTAGATCTGCTGGCCGCCGGCGGCGGCCTCATCGAGCACCTTGCGCGCCTTGCCC
>NZ_RZSC01001286.1:0-967 GCF_003998155.1 Mesorhizobium sp. M1E.F.Ca.ET.063.01.1.1 | reverse complement strand
GGACCAGGAAGAAGTTCATTGCAATGTGCTGGTCCGCCATCGCGATCGGGCCCGCTTGTCCGGAGTCTACACCGAGCTGCTTGAACGATCGGAAAACGATCCCGATGCGGTGGTGGTCAGCGAGACATCGCGGAACTTCATGTCGAAGCTGCGCATCGGCGTCATGCTCGACGTCGCAGGCGGATCAAAGTCGGGCGGAGCACGCGAGATAGACGTGGCCTTCCTGCACGACGTTGTCTCCCGTCAAGCGCGTGAACAGTGGTTCCCGGTTCCGGCTTTGCCGGATAATCCTTCCTTACTGCAACACGTGCCGGCCCGCTGGTCGTACCGGCGGGTCACCGCCGAAGACGAACTGAAGGCGACGAGTTACCTGACGTGCCCGCGTCAGCCAGATGCTGGCTGGGCCTATATCGACGCCGTCGCGAACGTTGTTCGGCGCCAGTCGCACGGTCCAGACGAACATTATCTGCCGGCCCGCCAGATCTCGTTCCAGGATGGTGGCCTGAAGGGGATGTTCGACGAGGTGCACAAATTGGCGGAGTGGGTTGCCACTTATGACGATCTTCTCGACAAGCGGCAGCTTGCCGCCCAAGGCATCAACGTGATCCGGTATCGTCGCCAACGCACGCACGGCCGCAACATGGTCGTGTCGTCGACATCGGAGCTGCGAATACTTCACGTGCTCGTCAAACGGCGGCTTGCGGAACTCTCCTTGGGTCTTGACGACGATCGCCTTGCAGGTCTGGCGCGGCGAATGATCGAAGACGCCAATGCCATATCGGGCGATATCGTTTTGCGTGCAGCCAAACGGGGCGTCTCGGCCGGCGAGCTGATCGGTTTGGTGCTGAGCCGGGCGCTTGTCGAAGAGGAGCTTGGTGATCGAGCAGCCGTTGCGTGGTTCCTCCTCGATGACTATGCGGAGTGGCTTGGGCAAAAGGAAGAGGGGATCGCCGACATCCTTGGCATC
>NZ_RZSC01001285.1:0-967 GCF_003998155.1 Mesorhizobium sp. M1E.F.Ca.ET.063.01.1.1 | reverse complement strand
GGATACCCCTTGGAGGAAGTCGACAGCGTCTCCGATGCGTTGGTGTTCCTGCGGAAGTGGCCAACGGGAAGACGCGGCCCGGTTTATCAGTGCGCCCTGAATTGCTGCTCGGCGGCGATGTCGGGCAAGATGTCGGCCGAAGAAGCGAGAAAGGCCTTCGTCGGCTTTGCCCGCATCACCCGGCTGCTCGATGACGACATGGCGCTGCCCTTGGGTGGCGTCTCCATGGACAATGTCTACGCCCTGAGACGGTAGATCGGCCAAGGTTCCCTGGATTGCAAGGCGCTGCGCTTGCCTACGCGAGCGGGGATGTTGTCAACTCAACAACAATGATGCCGGCTCGCAGCACCGGACTGCCGCTCTCTCTGTTTCGGCGGACAGGGATGATCGCCGTAAGAGCAGAACACGCAGCAATCTCCCGCCAGGGGCTTGAGCAGAGTCCCGCAGCTTTCGCATTCGTAGAAGTACTGGCAGGCATCGACAGGCATCGTTTCGGTTCTGCGGTGGCCGCAGGCCGGGCAGGTGATTGTGCTGGCGAGTTCGATCATTGCTCTTTTACAAAGCTGCAGCATCTCGCCTGTTGTTTCAATTTTTCCCGCTCAATTCTCCCTGAAAGTGCGCGTCAGCGAAGCTTCGACCGGGGCCAGCATGTAATCGAGCAAAGTGTGTTCTCCGGTCAGGATCATGACTTCCGCCGGCATGCCGGGCGACAGACGGATGTCATGCAGTTGTCCGAGATCGGCCGCGTCGACTTTCACTTTGGCGAGGAAATAGGGCTCGCCGGTCTTCTCGTCGGTCAGCCGGTCGGCCGACACCGAGGTGAGCAGGCCATGGATCTGCGGCAGATGCCGGCTCGGATAGGCCGTCAGCACCACGCGGGCCGGCATGTCCAGATGCACCACGTCGATATCCGTAGGCCTAATGCGGGAATCGATGATCAGATTGGGCTCGTTGGGCACGATATCGA
>NZ_RZSC01001284.1:0-971 GCF_003998155.1 Mesorhizobium sp. M1E.F.Ca.ET.063.01.1.1 | reverse complement strand
GCCATCGAGCGAGCCGGAGGCCAGCCGTTTGCCGTCGGCCGATAGCGCCAGCGCATAGACGGTTTCGGAATGGCCGTCGAAACGGCGCACCTCCTTGAAACCGTCGAGATCCCAGAGCTTGATCGTGCAGTCGCCGCTGCCGGTCACCGCATGATGGCCGTCGGCAGTGAAGACGGCGCCATAGGCGCCGCGGTCATGACCATGCCAGCTACGCAGTTCTCTGCCGGCGACGATGTCCCAGAGCTTCAGTTCGCCATCGATACTGGCGGTGAGCGCGCGGGTGCCGTCGGGGGAGACGGCGACGGCGCTGACCGGCCAGAAGTGCCCGGCCATCACATGCAGCGCGGAGCCCTTCTCGATATCCCAGACGATGACCTTGCCCATGGTGTTATGCCCGCTGACCGCACGTTTGCCGTCCGAGGTGATCGCCAGCTTGTTGACACCGCCGTTCAGGCCTGACGAAAAAACGTGCAGCACCGCGCCGTCGGAAAGCTGACGCAGCACGATCTCGCCGTCGTCGCCGGCGGTCAGCGCGGTTTTGCCGTCCGGCATGAAGAGCGCCGTGCGCGCCATGTCCTTGTGGGCTCCGAGGTCGCGGATCAGCCTTTTGCCGTCGATGTCCCAGAGCTTGATCATGCGGTCGGTGCTGGCGCTCATGATCTCGTGCCCATCGGCCGAGACCGCCAGCCAGACGACGGCGTCGCGATGGCCTTCGGGCGCGGTCGGCCGGGCCGGAGGCGTCGGCGGAGGCGGAGCGACCGTTTCGGGTGGCGTAGGAGGAGCCAGCGCTGTCCGCTGGGCGGGCTCCGTGGGCGCCGGGGAAGCCTGCTGCGTCGACGGCTGGGCTGGCGGAGCGCGCGCCAGGTCGGGCGGCACCTCGGTCAGGGGCGTCGGCCGGGCAGGCGCCGCAACAGGCTCGGCGGGCGGCCTCGCCACCGATTCCTGAGCAGGGGTAGCCGGCTGTGGAGCTG
>NZ_RZSC01001283.1:0-971 GCF_003998155.1 Mesorhizobium sp. M1E.F.Ca.ET.063.01.1.1 | reverse complement strand
ACTGCCTGGATGCTTTCCTTGGTGACGGAACGGCCGTCTTCGTTGCGGAGCAGGTTCTCCAGCAGCACCTTCATCGAATAGGGCAACTGGGCGATTCCGGTGAGGCCGTTCTTCTCGGCCTCGGTGAGGTCGAAGTAGACATAATCTGCGCCACCCGCGGTCAGGGTGCGGCGGCATTTGAAGCTGTCGAGGGATTTTGACACGTGCGATCCGTCCTTGTCTGTTCAGCCTGAAAGGGAACGGACGCCGATGGCAATCACGCGCAAAGGTGCGGGTACGGCCATTTCCGCTGTCCGCTCCCAAGCAACCCGAGCCGTTCAAGGCGGCGCGTGCGCTGGTTCGGCGCTAATTCTTCTCCCGCGCCGACCGCTGGCACGGATGAACCGCATATAGAGAATTTCCTGGAATAGTTCTAGACAGTCGAAAGACGAATTTGTGCGATGCGGCGGCGGCCGCGAAACGGTGCTTTCGGGACGGGCAAGGATGCGGCTGATCGCCGAAAATCTGGGCGGCGAGCGCGGCGGCGAGACGGTCTTTTCCGGCATCGGATTCGCGCTCGAAAAGGGCGAGGCGCTCGTCGTCACCGGGCCGAACGGCGCCGGCAAGTCGACGCTTCTGAGGGTCATCGCCGGCTTGCTGCCGGCAGCCGAGGGTTCGGTGCGGGTCGAGGCCGGCGGCGAAGCGTTTCCCACGGTCACTTCAGCCTCGCATTATCTCGGCCATCTCAACGCGATGAAGACGGCGCTCACGGTGGAAGAGAATCTGGGCTTCTGGCGCGCCTTCCAGGGTGAGCCGGCGATTGACGTGGAAGAGGCGCTGGAGACTGTCGGGCTCGGCGGCATCGGCCACCTGCCGTTCGGCTATCTCTCGACCGGGCAGCGACGGCGCGCGTCAATCGCCAAGCTTTTGGTCAGCCGGCGCCCGGTCTGGCTGCTCGATGAGCCGACGGCGGGGTTGGACAAGGCGTCGGA
>NZ_RZSC01001282.1:0-973 GCF_003998155.1 Mesorhizobium sp. M1E.F.Ca.ET.063.01.1.1 | reverse complement strand
CTATAACTCCGCCTATTTCGAGCATGCCTTCCTTGCCGACCAGATGGGCGTGCAACTGGTCGAGGGACAGGATCTGCGCGTGGTCGACGGCCATGTCACGATGCGCACCACCGAAGGCTACAAACAGATCGACGTGCTCTACCGGCGCGTCGACGATGCCTTCCTCGATCCGCTGACCTTCCGGCCGGATTCCGCGCTCGGCGTGCCGGGCATCATGGATGTCTACCGCGCCGGCAATATCACGATCGCCAACGCGCCGGGAACCGGCATCGCCGACGACAAGGCGATCTATTCCTACATGCCCGAGATTGTCGAGTTCTACACCGGGCGCAAGGCGATCCTCGGCAATATCCCGACCTGGCGCTGCTCGGAGGCCGACAGCCTGAAATATGTGCTGGAGCACATCAGCGAGCTCGTGATCAAGGAAGTCCACGGCTCGGGCGGTTACGGCATGCTGGTCGGCCCGGCGGCGACCAAGAAGGAATGTGAGGCGTTCGCCAAGAAGCTGCAGGCGAAGCCGGCAAACTATATCGCCCAGCCGACGCTGGCGCTGTCGACCTGCCCGATCCTGACCGAAAAGGGCCTGTCGCCGCGCCATGTCGATCTTCGGCCTTACGTGCTGGTCTCCGACCGCATCCAGCTTGTGCCCGGAGGGCTGACGCGGGTTGCGCTGAAGGAAGGCTCCCTTGTGGTCAACTCCTCGCAGGGCGGCGGGACGAAGGATACGTGGGTGCTGGATGATTGAGACGAGCGAATAGCGAGTAGCGAGTAGCGAGTAGGGAAAAGAGGGAAATACGACGGCAATCAATTCCTACCGAGATCTGATCGTTTGGAAGGCGGCCTTGAAGTTGGCAGTAAATTGCTACTCGGCCACGAAAGGTTTTCCGAACAGCGAAGCATACGGGATGACCTCTCAGATACGACGCTCGGCGGCTTCCATCGCAGCGAATGTTGCAGAGGGTCACGGAAGAGA
>NZ_RZSC01001281.1:0-974 GCF_003998155.1 Mesorhizobium sp. M1E.F.Ca.ET.063.01.1.1 | reverse complement strand
ATCGCGACCGGACAGTCGATGCTGCTGCAATATCACGGCGATCGCATCATGAAGGCGCTGGCGGCGAAAGGCGTTGCGGCCCGCATCGTCAAGGGACCGGTCTTCGCGCGAAAACTCTACCGCCACGCCGCCGACCGGCCGTACACCGACATCGACATCCTGGTCGATCCCGCCGGTATCGACGCGGCCAACACGACGATCGCCGAATGCGGTTTCGAGCTTGCCAGCGGCGAGGCGCAATCGCATGAGCTGCAGGAGTTCAAATGGCTGGAGAAGGAAAACTCCAGTCTGCTGATCGAGCTGCACGGCAACCTGGTGCACGACACCGGCATGCGCCGGCGGCTGTCGCTCGGCTTCCGCGAGTTGCAGGCGATCGATGGCGGCGAGGCCGACACGCCGGCGTCACTGCTCGCCATCGCCATCGTTCACGCGGCCGGCGGCCACAAATTCCACCGGCTGCAGCTTTGCGTAGATGTGCTGCAGGGCGTGCGCGCGCTGCAGTCGCCGGAGGCGGAAGCGCGGCTGCTCGAGGCCGCGCGCATGACAGGCATCGAGCTCGAGCTGGCGACGGTGCTCAACGTGACCGGGCGCTTGTTCGACGAGCCACGCGCCATCGCGCTCGCCAATCGCATCAAGCCCGATCTTTCGATACGGCTCGCCAAATGGCTCATCACCGGAAACATGCTTCTTCGCGTGAATTCACGGGAAAAGATGCGCTCGCGCCTCAGCCGCGACGCCTTCCGCTGGATCCAAAGGTTGGCCCGGCCGAGGCCCTATCCGGCCTGAGCGGCTGCTATGATTTTCGGTGATCAAGAAAGGTACTGTCGCGCCGCGTTCCTTCACACCCCCCTCTGTCCTGCCGGACATCTCCCCCGCAAGGGGGGAGATTGGCAGCTTCGTCGGCGACGCTCTTCCTCCAACGTAGGAGATTGACGAAAGCGGCAGTGACGTCCGATCTCCCCCCTTGCGGGGGA
>NZ_RZSC01001280.1:0-975 GCF_003998155.1 Mesorhizobium sp. M1E.F.Ca.ET.063.01.1.1 | reverse complement strand
GACCGGCCAATACTTGTCGGCCGCGAGCTTGGCGAGCGCCGGCGCTTCCGGATCCGCCTTGTCGGCGTCGGTCTTCTTGCCGACGACGACCGTGGTCGTCATCACCTTGTTGGCGTCCTCGGACCCGTCGAACAGATTGGTCTGATAGAAGTTTTCACCCCTCTCGGCCTTGCCGATCAGCTCGACCAGATGCTGGGTGGGGAACTGCGTCGCGGCGAGCTCGAGCGTGTTCTTCTCGGGCTTGTCGATGTCGACCTTGAGGCCTTTCGGCTCCCTTGTCGCCATTCCCTTGACCTCCTTGTCGAGGTTCTGGTCGACGAAGGACTTCGTCACGAAAGAGAAGGTCTTGCCCTCGGCGTCCTCGAACGTCGTCGTCTGCTGGTCGGTGAGCCTGGTGTTGTCGTTGGTCACGATCTGGGTGACGAAGCGAAACTTCACCGTGTAGCCCTCGCAGGGAGAGCCGTTGAACTCATACACCATGCGACCGGAAATGCCGGTGATGCCCGAGCGGTCGGACGCCTTGTTCAGGGTGAGGTCGTAGACTGCGCGATGCGCCTGCAGCGCGGGCACGGCAAAGGCCGGAGCCATCGGGATGGCCGTCGACAGGAGAGCGGCGGAAAGAAAAAGGCGCGTCACGCGCATGAAGTGCTCCGATCGTCGCGGCCGATGGCAGGCCGCAGGGAAAGATGGTCCAGCTTAAAAAAAGTCGTGGCGGAAGCGAGGCAAAAATAGCAATTTCGGCCCGGCCAACGCGGCGTCTTCCAGCAATAGGGAAAACCAATGAGCGAAACAATCGAAAAGCGGCTAAGCGATCTCGGCGTCACCATTCCGGCCGCCGCCGCGCCCGCCGCGAACTACGTGCCCTACTGCCGGACCGGCAACATGCTGTTCACCGCGGGCCAGCTGCCGCAGAAGGACGGCAAGCTGGTAACCGGGCTGCTTGGCCGCGACATCGACACCGCCGCCGGCAAGGAA
>NZ_RZSC01000127.1:0-11297 GCF_003998155.1 Mesorhizobium sp. M1E.F.Ca.ET.063.01.1.1 | reverse complement strand
ATGCAAGCGGCACTTCGTCGCCCACCATCTGGCGCACCATGTCGGCCGTGCCTTCGGCGACCAGCGGCGAATGCGATACGATGACGATACCGACATTGCTCATCGGCGATCCTCGACGGTTTCAGCGACTGCGCGCACCAGAAGCGCGGTCGAGCGCGCCCCGGCATCCATATGCCCTATCGAGCGCTCTCCCAGGAAGGAGGCGCGTCCGCGCAGGGCCTTCATCGGCACGGTGGCGTCAGCCGCCCGATCGGCGGTATCGGCGATTTCCGTGGCAGTTTTGCCTTGCGCCAGCGCCTCATACACCGGCTGCAGCACGTCGAGCATGGTTTTTTGTCCGGGCTGCGATTTGCCGCGCGCGGCAACCGCTTCGACCGCCTTGCCGAATGCCGCCGTCAGCGCGGCGCGGTCGGGTACCGCGGGCAGTTCCTTGCCGAGCGCCATGAACAGCGTGCCGAACAGCGGGCCCGAGGCGCCGCCGACGGTCATCACCAGCTTGGTGCCGACCGCCTTCAGCGCATCCGGCAGCGGTTTCGCAGCGATTGCCTCCGCCTCGGCGCGCACGGCCTCGAAGCCGCGCCTCATATTGAGCCCATGGTCACCGTCGCCGATCGCCTGATCGAGCGCTGTCAACTCGTCGGCATGCGCCGCAACCGTATCCGTCGCCGCCGCGATCAGTCTGGAGAAATCGGAAGCGGCCATTCTCTGTCCTTCATGCCGGGGCGAACATGGCCGCCACGGCCGCGAACACTTCGGCGACTGCAAAGGCGCCCGGGTCCGCGATGTCAAGCTGCCGGCCGATATAGGCGGAGCGGCCGGCCTTCGCCCTCCGCATCGCGGCGGTCGCCTCCGCGCCGTGCCGCGCGGCCGACGCGGCCGCTTCCAACCCGCTTGCGTCGAGCGCTTTCAGCGCCGGCTCCAGCGCATCGACCATGGTGCGGTCGCCGACCTTCGCGCCGCCGTAGAAAGTCATCCGGTCGAGGCCTGCGAGCAACGCCTTGCCGAGCGGTGCTCCGCCCTTGAGCGACTGCGCCGCCGCGGTGAAGAAGATCGACAAGAGCACGCCGCTCGAACCGCCCATCGAGGTGCCCAATATATCGCCGATTGTGGCGAGAGTTGCGCCCCGGTCGGCGAGCGGAAGCGTGTCGGCGCGGTCGAGCACGCTGCGCGCGCCGGTTGCTACCGTCGACCCTGTGTCGCCGTCGCCCGCCTTGGCGTCGAGGCTGTTCAGGGGTTCTTCGAGCGAGATCAGCTTCTCGCAGATCGCGGTGATCAGCCGCTCGACGCCGGGATCGCGGCTGGCCGTCATGGCGGCATCGCGGCCGGCAGACTTGGCGACCGCCAAGACGACCGGTTGGCGAACCGGCTTTGCCGGCAACCAGGCATGCGGGCCGACGGGCGCCAGCAGCGCCGCCTCGCGGTCCGCGTCCAGCCTGATCAGTGACAGCGAAAAGCCGTTCATGTTGAGCGCGGTCATCAGGTGCCCAGGCCCGATCGTCAGCGCCACCGCCTTTGCCAGCGACGAAGACAGCACGGCATTCGCGATCAGCGACATTTCGAGCGGCGGCACCGATCCGAGATTGTTGATCAGCAGGGCGTAACGGCTGTGCGGATCGAGCCGCGCCGCGAGGCGTTCCGCCATGATGGCGACCAGCTTGCTGGCAGCCTCCAGGGCGATGCGCTCGACGCCAGGCTCGCCGTGGATGCCGAGGCCGAGCTCGCCGTCGTCGTCGCCGAAGCGGTCTTCATGCGCCTGTCCGGGGATCGAGCAGGAGGAGAGCGAGATGCCCAGCGAAACAATGTCTTTCGCCGCCGCGCGCGCCGCGGCAGCAACCGACGCCAGGTCATGACCGGTTTCGGCGAGATGCCCGGCGATCTTATGCACGAACAGCGTGCCGGCGACGCCGCGCGGCTGCGCGATATCGGGCAGCGCGATGTCGTCGGCGACGATCACCATCTCGACCGCAAAACCTTCGGCGCGCGCCTTCTCGGCGGCGAGGCCGAAATTGAGGCGGTCGCCGGAAGATCTCGCCCGAGACGGCGGCCGTCAGCATGCCGGCGCCGACGAAGCCCGCATGCGAGGGCTCGTGCCCTGCGCCGCCGCCGGAAACGACGGCGACCTTCGTCTTGTCCCAGTCGGCGCGCAGCACGACCTTGATCTCCGGGTAGCCGTCGAGGCGCGCCAGCGTGCCGGAGCCGGCGGTGGCGAGAAACCCGTCCAGCGCTTCGGTGACGATCGAGTCCTTGCGGTTGAAAAAGTGCTTCATGGATTCAGTCCAGTCCGTATCTGCGGGTCGTCAAAAGATGTGTGTTCGCCGGCTACATCAGCCTTTGCCCGTCCGAGCCGAAATAAAGCGGCGAGCGATAGCGGATCGTCACTCTGTCCCCCTTTTCGAGTGGCGTGTCGGGATCGGTCAGCGTCACCAGCTTCCTCGGCCCGACCGTCACATGCAGATGGTTCTGGTCGCCGAGATGCTCGACCCAGTCGACGACGCCATCGGCATGTCCATTCGCCGCCTTCTCGATCGACAGATGCTCGGTGCGTGCGCCGATGGTCGTCGTGCCGGTCGGCGCGCCGCCTTCCGGCAGCAGCCCGGCCGGCAACAGGTTGATCGCCGGCTGGCCGAGACGGGCCGCGACATGAAGGTTTGCCGGCTCCGAATAGATCGCGCGCGGCGTGCCGATCTGCACCAGCACGCCATCGGCCAGGATGCCGATACGGTCGGCCATGGTCATCGCCTCGATCTGGTCGTGCGTGACATAGAGCATGGTGGCGCCGAGCTCGGATTGGATGCGCTTCAGCTCGAGCCTGAGATCGGCGCGCAGCTTGGCATCGAGCGAGGACAGCGGCTCGTCCATCAGGTAGATCGCGGGCTTGCGCACCAGGGCGCGACCGATGGCGACGCGCTGCATCTCGCCGCCCGACAGTCTGGTCGAGCGATTCTGGAGCTTGTGGTCGATGCGCACCATTCGCGCTACTTCCTCGACGCGGCGGCGGATCGCCTCTTCGGGAAAGCGCCGCGCCGGCGAGCGCAGCGGGAAGGCGAGATTGTCGAAGACCGAAAGATGCGGGTAGAGCGAATATTGCTGGAAGACGAACGCGGTGTCGCGCTCGGCCGGCGACAGCGTCGTCGCGTCGTGCCCGCCAATGCGGATCGTGCCGCTGTCAGGCCGTTCCAGCCCTGCGATCAGCCTGAGCGTCGTCGTCTTGCCGGCGCCGGTCGGGCCGAGCAGCACGACGAATTCGCCGTCCTTGATCTGAAGGTCGAGATCGCTGACGGCGACTGTCTCGCCGAAGCTCTTGGTCGCCCGATGGACGTGGACGTCAGCCATGACGCGCCTCCGCTGCCTGATCATGCATGGCGGTCCTGACCGCGCGTCCAGTGCCTTTCTCGAACAGCGACAGCCGCGCGCTGCTCAACGCCAGCCCGACCTGCTCGCCGGGGGTGAGATGGATGCCGGCCGGCACCCGGGCCTTGATGACGCCGTCGGCCGTCTCCACCGCGACGATCTGCGTGGTGCCGAGATATTCGGTGCCATAGATCGCGCCGCGCAGCTTGGAGGAATCGTCGAAGCGTATGTGCTCGGGCCGGATGCCGAGCGCCATGTCGGCGGGCGCCACGTCCTCGCGCACCTCCGGCACCGCCACCTTGGCGCCCTGCACGACGATCTCCTTCGCGCCCCTGGCGAGCCCGCCGCCGAAGCGCAAGAAATTCATCGGCGGCGAGCCGATGAAGTCGGCGACGAACATCGTCGCGGGCCGGTCGTAGATTTCGCGTGGGCTTCCGAACTGTTCGATCACGCCGTGGTTCATCACCGCGATTTTGTCGGCCATCGACATCGCTTCCATCTGGTCGTGCGTGACATAGACCGTGGTCGCGTGAATGCGGTTGTGCAGCTCGCGCAGCTCATGGACCATCAAATCGCGGAATTCGGTATCGAGCGTGCCGAGCGGCTCGTCCATGAGAAAACATTTCGGACGCCGCACGATGGCGCGGCCAAGCGCGACGCGCTGGCGGTCGCCGCCGGCGAGGCCGGAGACGGACTTGTCGAGCAAGTGGTCGATGCGCAGGAGCTTCGCCGTTTCCTCGACGCGGGCGCGGATCTCGGCCGACGCCATGCCTTGCGCCAAGAGCGGAAAGCCGATGTTCTTGCGCACATTCATATGTGGATAAAGCGCGAAGAGTTGGAAGACGAAGGCGATGTCGCGCTCGCGGGCGCGGCGCATGGTGACATCCTCGCCGCCGAGCAGGATCTTGCCGCCGGTCGGCAGCTCGAGGCCGGCGATCATCCTCAGCGTCGTCGTCTTGCCGCAGCCCGACGGCCCGAGCATGACGAAGAATTCGCCGTCCTCGACGACGAAGTTGGAATCCTGCACGGCGACGAACTCGCCGAAGGCTTTTCTCAGGTTCTGAACGCGGATCTCGGCCATGGTTATTCCGGGAACTTCGAGACGATGATGAACATGGCCGTGCCGGCGAGCATGGTGACGAAGGAGTAGCTGTAGAGCGACAGCGCGAAGGACTGGAACAGCATCAGGAAGCCGATGGCGATGATCGCGGTGGCGATGTTTTCCATCAGGCCGCGCCTTGCCCAGCGGGGCCAAGATGAGCGCTTGGAGACGACAGTGCGGCTCATGCGTTCCTCCCGTCCTTCTCCCCGTTTAGGGGGAGAGATGGTTGCCAGGTGGTTCCCCCACTCCGTCGCTGCTTCGCAGCGCCACCTCTCCCCCCTCCGGAGGGAGAGGAAGGGAGCCAGGCTGAATGAAGTTCGCGCCCTTCCTCTCCCCCGTCGATCGGGGGAGAGGTGTCGAGCGAAGCTCGACGGAGTGGGGGTCGACTTTGTCCCACATCTATCATTTGCGCACCGCGCCGAAGGTGATGCCGCGCAAGAGTTGCTTGCGGAGCAGGATGGTGAAGACCAGGATCGGCACCAGGAAGATCGTCGTGCCGGCGGCCACCGCCGGCCAGTCCTGGCCGCCTTCGCCTATGATGGTCGGGATGAAGGGCGGCGCGGTCTGCGCTGTGCCGGAGGTCAGAAGCGCGGCGAACGCATATTCGTTCCAGGCAAAGATCAGGCAGAAGATGGCGGTCGCGGCAATGCCGGTGGTCGCCTGCGGCAGCACGGTGCGCCAGAAGGCCTGCAGCCTTGTGTAGCCGTCGATCATCGCCGCTTCCTCGTATTCGCGCGGGATCTCGTCGATGAAGCCCTTGAGCAGCCAGACGGCTAAAGAGACGTTGACCGCGGTGTAGAGCAGGATCATGCCGAGCGCGGTGTCGGAAAGGCCGATCTCGCGGTACATCAGGTAGATCGGGATCGCCACCGCGATCGGCGGCATGAAGCGCGTCGACAGGATGAAGAACAAAAGGTCGTCGGCTAAAGGCACCTTGAAGCGCGAGAAGCCATAGGCCGACAGCGTGCCGAGGAACACCGCGCAGAAGGTCGAGCCGAAGGCGATGATCAGCGAGTTGACGAAGCGCGGCAGGAAGTTCGACGGCCCGGCGATGACCATGTTGCGCTTGCGCACCGTCTCGTCGCAGAAGCCGGTCGCCGGTCCGAGCGCGTTGATATATTCCGGCGTTTGTCTGGTGCGGGTGGTGAACAGGTTGCAATAGCCCTCGATGCTGGGCTGGAACACGATCTTCGGCGGGTAGGCGATCGAATCCGGCGGCGTCTTGAAGCTGGTGGCGAAGATCCACAACAGCGGCACGATCGAGATCAGCGCATAGCCGACGACGAGCGCGCCGGCGATCCGCTTCGCGTTAGACGACGGCGCTACGACGGAATGGGCGGTGGTCAGGCTCATCTCTGCTTCACCTTGTTGAGCGCCTTGACGTAGATGTTGGCGAGGCCAAACACGGCGACGAAGAGGATGATGGCGAAGGCCGAGGAATAGCCGGTGCGCCAGCTCTCGAAAGCCTGCCGCTTCAGCGTGATCGAGGCGACCTCGGTGGTCGAGCCCGGACCGCCGCCGGTCAGGAGGTTCACCATGTCGAACATCTTGAAGTTCTCGATGCCGCGGAACAGCACCGCAAGCATGATGAAGGGCAGCGCCATCGGCAGCGTGATCGACCAGAACTGCCGCCAGTTGGACGCGCGGTCGACCTCGGCCGCCTCATAGATATATTCGGGGATCGAGCGCAGGCCCGCGAGGCAGATCAGCATCACGTAGGGCGTCCACATCCAGGTATCGACGATGATGATCGCCCACGGCGCCAACTCGACATTGGACAGCATCTGCACATTCGTCGGCGGGATGCCTGTTAGGAACGAAACCGCATAGGCGAACAGCCCGATCTGCGGCTCGTAGAGGAAGCGCCAGAAATTTCCGACCACCGCCGGCGACAGCATCATCGGCACCAGGATGATCGTCGTCCAGAAGGCGTGGCCGCGGAATTTTCTGTCGATCAGCCAGGCCAGCGTAAAGCCGATCACCGTCTGCAGAAGGATGGTCCAGAACACGAAATGCGCCGTCGTCTGCATGGCGATCCAGATGTCCTGGTCGCCGAGGATGCGCCGGTAGTTGGCGAGCCCGAGATTCTTCACCGCCTCGTTGGGACGGTTGGCGCGGTAGTTGGTGAAGGAGAGATAGATCGCCCAGAACAGCGGGAAGATGTTGATGGCGAGCAACAAAAGGATCGTCGGCGAGATGAACAGCCAGGCGAGGCCCTTGTCGCTGATGCCCCGGATCCTCTTGGCCAACGGCTCGGGCGTGGCCCGGGCAACATTGTCCGCAGTCCGATTGAGCATGGTTAGTCCTGCTTCGGTCACGTCAAGTCTCGACAATGGAATTTATCTGAACTGCGTCCCGTGCCAAGGGCGGCACGGGACGCCTCGATCAAGCTCGGGAGGAGCCTTACATCTTGCCGTCGTCCTGGAAGACCTGCGTCCAGTCCTTGACGAGACCGTCCAGCGCGTCCTTGGCCGAGCCCTGGCCGGCGACGACATAGTCGTGGAAGCGCTTCTGCGAGGCCTGCAGCAGCGGCGCGTAGCTCGGCTCGGCCCAGAAGTCCTTCACGACGGCCATCGAGTCGAGGAAGGCCTGCGCATAGGGCTGGCTGGACGGGAACTTCGGGTCCTTGACGACGGAGTTCAGGCAGGAATAGCCGCCGAGCGACCACCACTTGGCCTGCACGTCCTTGTTGGCGAACCACTTGATGTATTTCAGGGCCGATTCCTGCTTGTCGGAGTATGAGACCACCGAAATGCCCTGGCCGCCGAGCTGGGCGAACTGGTCGCCGTCGGGACCTTTAGGGTTGACGAAGTAACCGATCTTGTCGCCGCCGACATTCTCGTCCTTCTGCAGGCCGGGCCAGGTGAAGGCGAAGTTCATATGCATCGCCACCTGTCCGGATTTGAAGGCGTCGACGCCTTCGCCCATGTAGGCATTGGAGGAACCAGGAGGCGTGCAGCAGTCGTAGAGCGCCTTGTAGAATTCCAGTCCCTTCACCGATTTCTCGGAGTTGACGAAGCCGTCCATCTCGTAGGGCTTCTTCGGGTTCTCATACTGGAAGCCGTAGCTGTAGAGCACGTCCATGGCGCCCATGGTGATGCCTTCGGAGCCGCGTTCGGTATAGATCGAGGCGCCGTAGACCGTCTTGCCGTCGATCTGCCGCTTCTGGAAGAATTCGGCGATCTGCTTCAACTGGTCGAAGGTCGTCGGCGGGGCGAGGTCCCAGCCATACTTTTCCTTGAACTCCTTCTGCAGCTCGGGCCGCGAGAACCAGTCCTTGCGGTAGGTCCAGCCGACCACGTCGCCCATGGCCGGCAGCGCCCAGTAGTTCGGCGTGTTCTTCGGCCATTCGGAATAGCCGACCACGGTCGCCGGCACGAAGTCGTCCATGCTGATCTTCTCCTTGTCGAAGAAGTCGTTCAGCTTGACGTAGTGGCCGTTCTCGGCGGCGCCGCCGATCCACTGGCTGTCGCCGATGATCAGGTCGCAGAGCTTGCCATGCGAGTTGAGCTCGTTGAGGAAGCGGTCGGCATAGTTGGTCCACGGCACGAATTCGAACTTCATGCCGATGCCGGTCTCCTTGGTAAAATCCTTGGACAGCTCCACGAGCGCGTTGGCCGGGTCCCAGGCGGCCCAGCAAAGCGTCAGGTCTTCCGCATGCGCGGCGTTCGAGACGGCTGTCGACGCGAGTGCCGCCGAGGTTAGTCCCAACGCCAGTTTCCAGGTCGATTTCATGCCTTACCTCCCATTTGCGAAACGCGTCCGGATGACGGTTTCAAAAGCCCTCAACCCTCGCTCCTCCGAGGGGCTAAACATGACGCGCAATGCGCTGCCGATGTTTAGTAATTTGTTTAGTGATGCTCTTTTTACTAAACAAGGCAAGCGAATTCGTTGCTGCGCCGCAGCATGATGAAAACGGTGCTTGAAATCGTTGGGAAATAACTGCCGGTCGCTCCGACCGGATCGTCGTCAGCCGGCTACTTGGCGCTCTTCGTGCTGACCGTCACCGGCCGGATCGGAGGTGCCGGCGGCAGCAATTCGCGTATGTCGGCGAACGGGAAGACTGGCTCGAACCGGAAGGCTTCGGCCAAGGCGCCGTGCGCGCCGTTGCATTGGCCGGCACGGAATTCGTTCTGCGTGCGCGCGCCCTCGACGAACCGCTCCGGATCCTGCGAGCGATGCGCGCGGATCGCTTGCGCCTTGATGTTCCAATGCGCGGAAATATCGACATAGTGCGTCGGCGCAAAGCCGGTGCCGCCGAGCGTGTCGGCATGCAGCACCGGCACGGCGAAGGACGCCGCGATGCGCACGCCGTCCGACAGCGCGCGATGGTCGCCATGATAGTCGTTCGGCGCATGGGTGATCGCGAGATCGGGTTCTATCTCGGCGATCATCGCCTTCAGAGTGCCGATCAACGCGGCGTCCACAACCAGCGCGCCGTCAGGAAAATCGAGGAAGCGCGGCGTGACCCCGAGCAGGCCGGCCGCGGCGATCGCTTCCGCGCGTCGTGCCTTGGCGAGCGCGGCAGGGTCGCCCTTGCCGCCCTTGGCGCCGTCCGTGGCTATCGCAAAAGTGAGCTCTGCGCCTAGCGCGGCATAGGCGGCCATCGTACCGAACATGAAGATCTCGATGTCGTCGGGATGCGCCCCCAGCGCCAGTATCTTCACTCTTTTCTCCCGGAAACGGAACGTGCCGAACGGAATTCTGCTCGCCCTGATCGCCTATGCAAGCTATTCGTGCAGCGACGCCGTCATCAAGAGCCTGGGCGGGCAGTTCACCGTCTTCGAGATAGGCTTCTTCGTAACCTTGTTTGCCGGCTGTTTCCTGTTCTTCACCCGTCCCGCCGATGAGCGCTGGCGTGACTTCTGGCGCACCAAACGCCCATGGGCCGTGCAGGCCCGTGCCTGGGCGGGCATCGCTTCGGGCGTGCTCAGCGTCTATGCCTTCACCACCATTCCGCTGGCCGAAGTCTACGCGTTGATCTTCCTGGCGCCGCTGTTCGTCACCATCCTCTCCACCGTCATCCTGAAGGAGAGGGTCGGCCCCTGGCGGTGGCTGGCGGTGGTTGCCGGCTTTGCTGGCGTCATGCTGGTTGTACGGCCGGGCTTCCGCGAGTTGCATCTAGGCCACCTCGCGGCCTTTGCCATCGCATTCCTCGCCGCCACCAGCGTCATCCTGATGCGCTCGCTGGCGCAGCAGGAAAAGCGTACGACGATGCTTGGCGTGCTGATCGGCTACGGCCTCGTCTTCAACGGCCTTGGCGCCGCGGCGACGTCGTTCACCGTGCCGGACGCCAAGCAACTGGTCTGGCTGATGATGGCCGGGGCGTTCACCGCCTGCGGTCAGCTTCTGCAGCTTCTGGCGGCCAAATACGCGCCGGCCAACCGGATCGCGCCGACGCATTATTCGCAGATTGTCTGGGCGGTGATCCTGGGCTCGCTGTTCTTCCACGAATATCCCGACATGCTGACGCTGGTCGGCCTTGCTGTGCTTGGCGCCTCCGGCCTTCTCACCATGGTGCGCGAGGAGGTGCGGCTGGGCACCGTGCGCTGGAACCCTTTTACGCGCACAAGGCTCTGAGCAATTCCAGGACTGGTTGCGTACCGTGTACGGCCGCTGATATGCGGGCGGCATGAAGACAGGATCGCTGCCGGAACTCCCGGTATCCGCCGTGCTGGCGGCGCTGGGCGCCGCGCTCGCCGAGCGCAACGGCGCCGTGCTGGTGGCGCCGCCCGGCGCCGGCAAGACGACGCTGGTGCCGCTGGCCCTGCTCGACGCGCCTTGGCTAGGGGACCGCAAGATCGTGCTGCTCGAGCCGCGCCGGCTGGCGGCCCGCGCCGCCGCCCGCCGCATGGCCGAGCTGCTCGGCGAGGAGCCTGGCGGCACCGTCGGTTATGCGATGCGCATGGAGAACCGCACCTCGGCGCGGACAAAAGTCCTTGTCGTCACCGAGGGCGTGCTCTCCCGCATGATCCTCGACGATCCGGAACTGCCGGGCGTTTCGGCGCTGATCTTCGACGAATTCCACGAGCGCTCGCTCGACGGCGATTTCGGCCTCGCGCTGGCGCTCGATGTCCAGGGCGCGCTGCGGCCCGATCTGCGCCTGCTGGTCATGTCGGCGACGCTCGACGGCGCGCGCGTCGCAAAACTCCTGGCCGGAGCCCCGGTGATCGAAAGCGAAGGCCGCGCTTATCCCATCGAGATCCGCTACGACGAGCGGTCGGCGGGCGTGGCCATCGAGGACGCGATAGCCAAGGCGGTCCGTTCCACTCTCGCCACCGAGCAGGGCAGCGTGCTCGCCTTCCTGCCTGGACAGCGCGAGATCGAGCGCACGGCCGAACGGCTTCTGGGCAATGTCGCGGCCGACACCGATATCGTCCCGCTCTACGGTCAGCTCGACAACAGAACGCAGGACGCCGCGATCAAGCCGGCCCCAGCCGGCCGCCGCAAGGTGGTGCTGGCGACCTCGATCGCCGAGACCTCGATCACCATCGACGGCGTGCGTGTCGTCATCGATTCCGGCCTGTCGCGCCTGCCGCGCTACGAGCCGGCCAGCGGCCTGACCAGGCTGGAGACGGTGCGCGTCAGCAAGGCTTCCGCCGACCAGCGTGCCGGCCGCGCCGGCCGCACCCAACCCGGCGTCGCCATCCGGCTGTGGCGCGCCGAGCAGACGGCTGCGCTTCCCGCCTTCACGCCGCCGGAAATCCTCGAGGCCGACCTTTCCGGCCTGCTGCTAGACTGCGCCGCCTTCGGCGTCGCCGATCCGTCGAGCCTGGCCTTTCTCGACCCTCCGCCGGCGCCTGCGCTCAACGAGGCGAGGGTTCTGCTTAAGGCGCTGCACGCC
>NZ_RZSC01001279.1:0-976 GCF_003998155.1 Mesorhizobium sp. M1E.F.Ca.ET.063.01.1.1 | reverse complement strand
GGTGCTGACCGGCGGCGTAGCGTTCGACCTTGCAGCCGCCGAACAGCAGCTCGAACTGGCGCGGGTCGATCCGCGCCAGGCGCGGCACAGCGCCCCTGTCGTCTACGCCGGCTGTGGCCATGATGCGATTCCGCCTCTCGTTGAGCGGAAATTGTAGGACAAGTGCATGCTCGATCATAGCTTCGTCTCCGTTGATGGTCGCCAGTCGCCGGGCGACATGCCTCTGGCAGCAGTCCCGGACGCCAACCTGCTTCGAAAAACAGATTGGCCCGGCAATTGATTGACTGACACGCCTGGCGGAGCGCGATCGATCTTCGAAACGCCGTCCGCGCGCGTCGGTGGGAGGTGCCTACGCGCGCAGACAGCAAATCTGAAAATGGCTAGGTGATCGAAATTCCTTGCCGAGGAACGGCCCCATTTTCAGGCCCGGAAGCCTTGTCGGACCTGTGCATCGAAGCAGAAGCCAGTGCCACCCGGTGCAATATTTGTGCGTGAAGCTCGCCCGACGTATGTGAAGGCGATCACAGAAGCGTCTGTCACACGGCGCGATCGTCATTTTCCGAATGTATGTTTCGGACGCCAAGCATATCGTGCCGAAACACAATCGGCTTGATTTCCTGGTGGACAAACAGACCGATCGAATCATGGCTTGAAACTTGGCTTGACCGGAGATGACGGCCGACGCCATGATTCCATTTCCGGGGAGGGGGTGCGCCATGGCGAGGGGACTCCTGATCAAGGTTCGCGGCGATGGCACCGGGCTTGCAGCGCGAGGCCGGTCGCTTGGCATAGGGGGCATCGACGCCGAACCGATCCTGACCCTGCCGCCGGGTGCGTCCAGCGCTGACTACGGGGCGGCGGGGGACCGCGGCGCGACCTGGCTGCGGGCTTCCGCCAAGGCGGCAGGCTCGGACAATCCTTGGGACGATGCCCACAAGCTTGTAGCCCGCGTCGGCGATTTCCCGGCGGCGGGCGT
>NZ_RZSC01001278.1:0-977 GCF_003998155.1 Mesorhizobium sp. M1E.F.Ca.ET.063.01.1.1 | reverse complement strand
CCTCGATGGGCTGCTCGGTGGATTCGACGTTCCGGTCGCTGGCGGCACCAGTTTGTTCCGCTATTTGTCTTTCCCCGATGCTTCAGGGCTGTTTTCGGCGCTTGGCGAACGCGGCATCCTGCTCCGTCATTTTGCCGACCGGCCACAAGCCTTGCGGGCAGGATTGCCTGGCAACGAGGCGGAATGGCAGCGCCTTGAAGGCGCGCTTGCCGCCTGGGCCTCGCGGCGCGACGATGTGCCGAAGGAGATCGTGCGATGATCCATGTCTGTCCGCTGTCGAAGATCGAGGAGACGGTAGCCAGAACCGGCGCCGAGCGGCTGCTCTCGCTGCTTGCGGCAGGCACCGAGGTTACCCGCCCGGCTTCGATCCTGGCGGAAAACCACCTGCATCTCATCATGCACGACATCGCCGTCGCGCAGGAAGGCATGACCATGCCGGGCGAAGAGCATGTTCGCGCCTTGCTCGACTTTGCCTATCGCTGGGACCGGGCAAGGCCGATGGTCGTGCACTGCTATGCCGGCATCAGCCGCTCGACAGCATCGGCCTATATTATCGCGGCGGCGCTAGCGCCCAAGCGTGACGAGGCGGAGCTGGCCAAGACGCTGCGTTTTCTCTCGCCGTCAGCGACGCCCAATCCGCGGCTTATCGCCGTCGCGGATATGCTGCTCGGACGGGACGGCCGCATGATCGCGGCGATCGAAGCGATCGGGCGCGGCGCGGATGCCTTTGAAGGGACGCCGTTCGAGCTCACCATTGAAGATTGAGCCGGCGCTTTCAGCTACGACAGCCAGTCGGTTAGCTTTGCCTTACGCACATCCCTGACCAGGCTGATGAAGCCGTCGGCCTGATGCTCGGCGGTCAGCCTGCCCTTGTCGGCTGTTGCGATGCTGGCGTCGCCGACCACGCCGTTCGGGTTGAGGTCGCTGGCGATCCAGGCGAAGGCATGCGTTCCGGTGTGGCGCAGCAGAGTGAATTC
>NZ_RZSC01001277.1:0-980 GCF_003998155.1 Mesorhizobium sp. M1E.F.Ca.ET.063.01.1.1 | reverse complement strand
TCAGCGCCTGATGCGCTGCCTCGACCGGCTTCAACCCCTTGGCGAGTTCCCGCGCCACCAGATGCGCGACGACCTCGGTGTCGGTCTGCGAGGTGAATGTGTAGCCGTCGCGAACCAGTTCATCGCGCAGCTCGGCGAAATTCTCGATGATGCCGTTGTGGACGATGGCGACGCCGTCGGAAAAATGCGGATGCGCGTTGGTCTCGTTCGGCACGCCATGCGTTGCCCAGCGCGTGTGGCCGATGCCGATCGTGCCGTCGAGCGGTTCTTCCTTCAACCGGCGTTCGAGGTTGATCAGCTTGCCTTCGGCGCGGCGGCGGCCGAGCTCGCCATTCTCGATGGTTGCGACGCCGGCCGAGTCATAGCCGCGATATTCGAGCCGCTTCAACGCGTCGACGATGAGCGGCGCGACCTGCGAATGGCCGACAATTCCAACGATACCGCACATGCGCTGCCCCCGATTCCCTGCGGAAACCCGGCGTTATCTAGGGATTGCCGGCCTGCCGCGAAAGTCACTTTGCGTTTCGTTCCGTGTCACCGGAACGGTTTTTGCTGCATGCACCATGACGGACCGCTCTTGCAATCCGGTTACTGCAATTGCTCGGCTTTTTGCGGCGCCGCTTCCCGATTGTTCATCGTTGGCGGCAGTCGCGTCGGCGCGGCAAAGGCCCCGTGGCGATCATTCCGCGGCCTTCTTCCTTGCCGCTGCCGCGGAGGCGAAGCGTTCCCGCAACTCCTTGCCCTTGCCGGGGATCGTCTTCTGACGGGCGCGGCCGAAGGCCAGCGCGTCGTCGGGCACGCTTTCGGTGATCACGCTGCCCGAGGCGATGTAGCCGCCCTTGCCGATCGTGACCGGCGCCACCAGCGAGGAATTCGAGCCAATGAAGGCGCCCTCGCCGATGTCGGTGAAGAATTTCGAAAAGCCGTCATAGTTGCAGGTGATGGTTCCGGCGCCGATATTGGCCCCGGCTCCCACGCGC
>NZ_RZSC01001276.1:0-981 GCF_003998155.1 Mesorhizobium sp. M1E.F.Ca.ET.063.01.1.1 | reverse complement strand
GTGCTGGAGCGGCTGATGAGCGAGCGCTATCCGGTCTATGCCACGGCCGACATCACCGTTCCGACCCGCGACGACCGCAAGGAAGTCATCGCCGGCGAGGTGGTGTGCGCGCTTTGCGCCCATCTTGGCGTCGCCGCGATCGCCACCAGCGACGAGGTGGAGCCGTGAGCCATACAGAACCGGTTAAGGTCGAGGTGGGGCTCGGCGACCGTGCCTATGACATTTTGATCGGGCCGGGCCTGCTTTCCGGCGCCGGAACCGAAATCGCGGGCCGCCTTCCCGGCACCCGCGCGGCCATCGTTACCGACGAGAACGTCGCCGCCGCGCATCTCGAAACGCTGAAGGCCGGCCTGGAAAAAGGCGGCATCCATTCGGCCGTCATCACGTTGCCTGCCGGCGAAAAGACCAAGAGTTTTGCCCGCCTCGAAGAGGTGGTCGACGGCGTGCTCGCCGCCAAGCTCGAACGCCGCGACGTTGTCGTGGCTCTCGGCGGCGGCGTCATCGGCGACCTTGCCGGCTTCGCAGCCGGCATCGTGCGGCGCGGGATGAATTTCGTGCAGGTGCCGACCTCGCTGCTGGCGCAGGTCGATTCTTCCGTCGGCGGCAAGACCGGCATCAACAGCGCCCGCGGCAAGAACCTGGTCGGGGTCTTCAACCAGCCCAAGCTGGTGCTGGCCGACACCGGCGTGCTCGACACGCTGCCGATCCGCGAGTTCCGCGCCGGCTATGCCGAGCTCGCCAAATACGGGCTGATCGACCGCCCCGGCTTCTTCGCCTGGCTGGAGGAGAACTGGCAAAAAGTGTTCGCCGGCGGCCCGGAGCGGACCGAAGCCATCGCCGAGGCCTGCCGCGCCAAGGCCGACGTGGTTGCCCGCGACGAGTTCGAGACCGGCGACCGCGCGTTGCTCAATCTCGGCCACACATTCGGCCATGCGCTCGAAGCCGCCACCAACTATGACGGCGCCCGCCTCGTCCACGGCG
>NZ_RZSC01001275.1:0-982 GCF_003998155.1 Mesorhizobium sp. M1E.F.Ca.ET.063.01.1.1 | reverse complement strand
CGCCAGGGCCGCGCCGCCTAATTTGTGTGTATCACAAAATAGGCTATCCTGCCAAAGACAAAACTCATCATTGCAAAAATACTTCTTAGGTAGTCTCATCGACGAATCCAGCTTTCATTCCGAAATAACCTAGACATGTTAGCAAGGAAACGCGTTTCCTCGGAGACATTTTGCATTTTCAACTTGTCGACAAGTCGACTTTGCAACATGTTTCTACGCCAACATGTTGCCTTGATGCGGAATCATCATGCTAACATGGAGACAAATCGCTACGAGCAGGGAACGTGCGATCGGGATCGCGGCGCGGCCCCGTGCGTTAGGTAGGGGCGGATAAGCTAAGGCATGCGACCGAGGCCGACGGGCACAGCTGATTTGCGCCGGGCCGAGCCTCTGGCCCGGCCCCGCCTGCGGGGCCCTGAGCGTTCACTGCACCCTCACCGCCGCGGATGCCGCGGGGGCGGGCCGACCTATTCGTTGGGTAGCTTGTGCTTATGGGCCTTGATGTAGTCCTGCACCGCCTGGCGCAGCAACTCGGTCATGCTGTGGCCATTGCTGACCGCGAGCAGCTTGAATTGGCGCTGTTCGCCGGCCGTAAGGTAATAGCCGCAGCGCACCATTTCCTCTTCGCGGATCTTCCTGCCGGCGACCGGATCCTTTTTCTGACCCTGTCGCAGCATTTTGCGGAAGTCCGGCCGAGCTGACGTCCGCGCCGCTTCAGCCTCCGCTGCCACCGCAGATTCGGCGGCAGGCGGCTGAGGAGCGGGATCGGATTTCGGAGCGATGAACATGCTCGGAAGCGCCGGCGGCTCAGTGGAGATCGCTCGCATCATGCGAGCCTTCTTGTCGTCCTGTGACTCCGGGAGGCTTTTGTCGGTCATGCGGCCTGCCTCATTGCTTCGGTGAAGGTCTTCAGGACATCGTCGAAGACCCCTTCACTTTCGGCAATCGCCTTCGCGTCAGGCTGAATTGGGCTGTAGAGTGT